>JAYZHU010000175.1:0-11864 GCA_036166175.1 Verrucomicrobiota bacterium
TACTTGTCTGAGGCGATGTGCCTGCCTTGTAGGTCAGAACTTTATTCCGGACAGCATCCGATGCGTAATGGAGCAGCCTGGAACCATTCGGGGAGCCGTCCAGATACTAAGAGCTTGCCGCACTACCTAGGGGCTTTGAACTATCGGGTAGGATTGGCGGGAAAAGTTCATGTCGTCCCGAAAAAAGCCTATCCGTTCGAGGTAGTCGAAGGATTCGATCGGAGCGCCGTGAGATCTCCGACCCAGGATCACGATTTGAAGGGAGTGAAAGAGTTCATGGGTCGCGACAATGATCAGCCGTTTTGCTTGGTAGTTGCCTTGGTCGAACCACATGTGCCCTGGGTAATGGGCGACCGTTCTCAGTATCCTGATGACAAGATCGATTTACCCTCTTACTTGGTGGATACTGCGGTCACACGTGATGCGTTCGCCCGCTATTTGGCCGAGATCACTTATATGGACGGACAGGTTGGGGAAATTTTGGATACGCTGGAAGCGACTGGCAAGGCGGATGATACGCTGGTGCTATTCACATCGGAACAGGGTTCACAGTTTCCTGGGTGTAAATGGACCAATTGGGAAAACGGTGTGCATACGGCTCTGATCGCCCGCTGGCCTGAGAAGGCCCCTGTGGGCAAGCGTACCGACGCCATTATCCAGTACACCGACGTAGCGCCGACGCTTGTTGAGATAGGAGGAGGCGATCCGACCGAATTTGAGTTCGACGGTACCAGCTTCGTTGCTGCTCTGAAAGACGAAAACGCAACACACCGGACTTACGCTTATGGCGTGCACAATAATATACCAGAAGGACCGGCGTATCCAATTCGTACTGTCACGAACGGCGAGTTTCGCTACATCCGCAATTTAAGTCCAGACGACATTTATATTGAGAAGCACCTCATGGGAATTAGGGGTGATGGCGCATTGAATAATCCGTACTGGGGCACTTGGATGTTCGAAAGCGGGCAAACCAACGAAGCGGCGAGACTCGTGAAGCGCTATATGAAGCGCCCGCCTGAGCAGCTGTATCACACCGCCCAAGATCCTCACGAACAGGTCAATCTAGCTGGCGACCCTATGTATTCTAAAATCAAGGACGAGCTCAGTCGGGAGCTGGACCTTTGGATGCACGATCAAAATGATCCTGGGGTTCGTTTGGATACTCGCGAAGCCCACGCGGCCGCCAAGCGTGGAGAGCATATATATTGATGAAAGGAGATTTCAAATAAGTCACAATTTTATGAGTATCAAATTCCTGAAGGTGGAGCGCCATCCAGTGGCTGACCTTTGGCCTCAATTTATCGATTTCCACATACAAATGAAAGCGCCGGGACGTCACGTTCCACTCTGCATCCAAAGTAAGATGGTCGGGCGTTAACGGACTCGCACGAGCGACTATGGGAGAGCGTTTTTGGTTGGCCAACTTTACGCAAAGAACAAAATGCATGGTAAAAAAGAATTTGTAGGAGCGGGTTTATCCCGCGATTTCGGCTCGGGTTGCCTCCATATTATCGCGGTATAAACCCCTCCCACGCTTTGCTCTCTCAAAATTGATGCTACTGCCCGTTTGCTTGAGAGCGTTTCGCCAAATTATTTCTAGATTCCCGTTAGCGAATGAAAATACTTAGATGCTTACTCCTTATATCGCTTTCAGGCTTATTATCACTCGCCGACGATCGACCGAATATTCTCCTCATTTTGGCTGACGATCTAGGGCAAGGCGATTTGTCAGTTAATAACCCGGATTCCAAGATCCCTACGCCGCGCCTGGATAAGCTAGCGGCCGAAGGAATGAACTTTCTGGATGCCCACAGTCCTTCAGGCGTCTGCACGCCAACTCGATATGGCGTGTTGACGGGCAGGTACGCGTGGCGCTCATCGCTGAAGCGAGGCGTGCTTAGCGGGGGGTCCCCTCCATTGATTGAGAAAGGGCGTCTAACGCTTCCGGCGATGCTTCAGTCCTTTGGCTATACGTCTGCTTCTGTTGGAAAGTGGCATTTAGGTGAACAATGGACACTCAAAGACTCGTCAGGAAAGCAAGAACCGGAGAATATCGATTGGAGCGCTCCCGTTGTCTATTGCGCCTTGGATGCGGGCTTCACCTACTATTTCGGTCTGTCCAGACCTGCGTGGGGGTTCATGGAAAATCGAAAGGTGTTGATCGAGCCCTCGGAACCGTTCGACCTGACTCACATTCCCAGCAAGATCATTGGCGGCAACAACGACAGCGGATTTCGAGCGCCGGGCTTCACGTTTGAGCAGATGATCCCCGCTTGGGTGGAAAAGACTAAAGCCTTTATCAAGCGTAACGCAGAATCGGATACGCCATTTTTCGCTTATTTTGCTCCCATCAGCCCGCATCGGCCAATCAATCCCAATCAGCAGTTTTATGGGAAGAGCGAGTGCGGGGTATTTGGCGATTTCGTGGTTGAGCTCGATCATGCCGTTGGCGAGCTCTTGACGAGCCTGGAAGAAAATGGAGCAGCGGATGACACGCTGGTGATTTTCACCGCGGACAACGGGGCCGAAACAAATACTTACGAACATATTCAAGATTATGATCATTGGAGTTCAAACGGTCGTCGCGGAGCTAAGCGCGATCTTTATGAGGGAGGACATCGGGTGCCTTTCATCGCTCGCTGGCGAGAACGTATACCATCAGGTACGCAGTCGAGTGAAGTCGTTTGCCTGACGGATATTATGGCTACCGTTGCGGATATCTTGGACTATGAGCTTCCCGCTGGTTCAGCTGAAGATTCCTACAGCATTCTGCCTGTCCTCAAAGGGGAACCGTTGAAAGAACGCATTAGAGAAGCTACCGTTCATCACAGCGCTCGCGGGAATTTCGCCATTCGCCAAGGCGACTGGGTCTATATCGATGGTCCTAGCGGGGCGGACAATGCAGAGCCTGAACCAATTTTAAATGCTTTGGGGGTGAACGATGACGATGAGCCAGCGGAGCTCTACAATCTTCGTGAAGATCCTAAGCAAACCACTAACGTCTATCTCAAATATCCCGAAAAGTCGGTAGCGTTGAAAGAACTGCTCGACAAGTACCGGACGCAATCGAGCAGCCTGCCTGTGACAAGGTAGGTTGGAGAATCGCAACCACGAATGACGCGAATCGTCAGGAAATGATAATATGATTCAAATATTATAGTACGTTTTAAATCGTAGTAGCGGGTTCATGCCGCGATGAAACTGCCTGATCGCGGCATAAAGCCGCTCTAACAACAACTCTACGATATTGATCACAATTGTTTAGCTACAATATCTCCCTATGAAATACCCAATTAAGATACTCTCAACGCTCCCCCTGCTACTCTCCTTCTGCTTCGCTGTCGCGACGGACCGACCGAATGTGATCATCATTCTGGCTGATGACATGGGTTATTCGGATATCGGAGCTTATGGTGGGGAAATCGAAACGCCCAGCCTCGATAGCCTAGCTGCCAACGGGATGAAATTCTCCCGTTTTTACAACAGCGCCCGCTGTTGTCCTACAAGGGCCTCCTTGATGACTGGCCTGCATCCGCATCGGACGGGCATCGGCTGGATGACAAATCCGCCAGAGACCTTTAAGTATGATCATGGACCAAGATTTCCGAATTATCGCGGCCACCTCAATCGCGATTGCGTAACGATGGCGGAAGTTCTCAAGGAAAACGGCTATGCGACCATCCTTGCCGGTAAGTGGCACCTCGGAATAAACAAGCAGGATCGCTGGCCTTTGCAACGAGGCTTTGAGAAATTTTACGGATGTTTGGCGGGTGCGACAAATTTCTTCTATCCCGAATATCCTCGCGGTATCACCGAAGGCAATACGCATATCGAGAATCCGGAAAGCACCACAGACCGGCGGTACTATACGACGGATGCTTTCACGGATAACGCGATTCGCTTTATCAAAGAGGAGAATGCCGGGAAGGATCGCCCCTTCTTTCTGTATTTGGCCTACACATCCCCGCACTGGCCTTTACACGCCCATCAAGAGGAAGTGCAAAAGTATATAGGCAAATACAAAATGGGTTGGGACGCCTTGCGCGAGCAGCGCTTAAAGCGTCAGCGTGAGATCGGATTGATTGATGAAGATTGGCAATTGAGCGAGCGCTCACACGTGGCCTGGGAGGAGATGGATGAAGCCAAGAAGATCGAGATGGACCTTCGGATGGCCAACTACGCGGCTATGATCGACCGGATGGACCAGAATATCGGGAGTCTGGTGGCTTATCTAAAAGAAACGAATCAACTGGAAAATACGCTGATCATGTTTTTCTCCGACAATGGCGCCTGTCAAGAAGGCGGCAAGCTTGGAGGGCGGACAGATCCGCACGACTTGGAAACCTGGGAACGCACATACGGGGCTGGTCCTGCCTATGGGGAGGTTTGGGCCAACGCATCCAATACGCCGTTTCGAAAGTTCAAGCACTTTACTCATGAGGGCGGGCTTTCGACGCCTTTCATAGCTCATTGGCCCAATGGCATCAAGGCTCGCAAGGGTTGGTATTCGGATCCTGCTTACCTGATCGATCTCGCCCCAACGGTATACGCACTCACTGGCGCAAATTACCCCCGAACCTACGGAGGAAATGCCATTCCGGAATTGACTGGCGTCTCCTTGGCCACGGCCTTCAAAGGGGACCCGCTTAAACGTTCTCAGCCACTTTACTTTGAACATGAAGGCAACGCCGCTCTAATGGACGGGAAGTGGAAGCTGGTGGGATCTAAAGTGTCGGTGCCAGGTGGTCCCAATGAAAAGAATTGGGAATTGTACGATATCGAGGCGGATCGTACGGAAACGAAGGATCTGGCGAAAAGCCAGCCGGAGGTTCTCGCCCGATTGTCCAAGGACTGGTTTGCCTGGGCCAACGAGGTGGCCGTGTTTCCCAAGCCGGCTAAGCGTTCGACAGAGTAGTAGATCGCTAATCTGGATCTGGTTATGGAGTTTTCTGCCCGCGTATTCGTCTTTCTCGTATTGGCGCTATCGTTACCTTTTGGCATTTTCGCCGAGCGATCGGAAAGTCAGCCCAATATCATTATCTTTTATGTCGATGATATGGGTTATGCGGATCCTTCATGCTTCGGGAACCCGGACATGGAGACGCCGCATATCGATCGGTTCGCCAGCGAAGGCTTGAAGCTGACCAACTACTACAGCAACTCGCCAATTTGCTCGCCGTCCCGGGTGGCTCTGAATACGGGCCAAGCCCCGGGTCGCCATGGGGTTTGGGCGCACTTCGCTTCGAAGAAGCAGAATAGTGAACGCAACATGGTGGACTATCTGGATCCAAACGTTCAAACCATGGCCAAGAGCTTCAAGGCCAAGGGCTACGCGACGGCTCACTTTGGCAAATGGCACATGGGTGGCGGGCGCGACGTTGTGGCGCCCTTTCCGCAAGCTTATGGCTTCCAGGAGTCGTTGGTCTCATTTGAGGGACTTGGAGACCGTATTCTCTTTTCCAAGACGGGCCTCAATGGACAGAGCGCCAAGCTAGCCCGAGGAAAGATCGATTACGTGGAGAAATACCAGGCCACCGGGATCTACGTGGATCGGGCCATAGACTTTATGAAGCGGCATCAGGATGATCCGTTTTATCTGCACGTATTTCCTAATGACGTTCACGATCGTCATAAGCCTCACGAGTCGTGGATGGAAAAGTACGAGAGGTTTTCCAACAACCCGTTCTTCCAGCAGTTCTATGCGGTCTTGGATAATATGGACCGCGAATTCGGCCGCTTAGTCGATGCTGTCGACGACCTCGGGCTAGGGGATGATACCATTATAATTTTCACTAGCGACAATGGTCCCACTGATTGGCCGCGCTATTACGAAGCGGGCTTTACGCCTCCAGGTTGGACGGGCGGCTTCTACGGCCGCAAATGGAGCTTGTACGAGGGCGGTATCCGTATGCCCTTTATCATTCGTTGGACGGGAACGATCCCCTCTGGGAAGACCAATGACGCCTCAGTTGTAGCGGCTGTCGATCTCTTTCCCAGTTTGCATGCTTTGGCGGATACGGCGATCCCGAGCGACTGGAAGCTAGACGGCTATGATATGAGCTCGGCCTTGCGGGGGGAATCTATAGTACGACGAGCTCCCGTTTTCTGGGAATACGCAGGTAATCCTGGAATTCTGAAGCCTGGCAATGAGAATTTCATCAGCCCAACTAATGCCATTCGAGATGGCGATTGGAAACTACTCACTAATGATGATGGAACGGATACAAAGCTCGTCAACTTGAAAGACGACATCGGCGAACAAGAGAATGTCGCGGAGCATTATCCCGAGCGGACCGCCAAACTGAAAGCCATGCTCCTTCACTGGCGCTGGAGCTTGTAGAAAACCTACTGTAAACTAATGGGCAACGATAGCCTAAATTGTTGCAGATTCCCACAACGCGCCGTGGCGCTTTTGTGTCAGGTGCTGACGTCGCGAAGTGGCGATGGGTGAAAGGCGGAAGCATCGCTTCCAGGAAAGGCAGGGAAAAGCGACCCCGGCCCCTCGAAGCATTTGCCGGCGGTTGATACGATTGTCTGCCCTTAGTACGTTCATCGAATTCGGGCTATCTTAAACTGATTCTGTAGGGGCGCATTTGGACACCTGATTCATGAATCGTTAGATCGATTTAGTAGTTCATAGTGATTTATCGAGTTATTTCCATTTGCGGAGAGCTGCAGGGCTGAGGCGAGGTTTTGAAAGGGCTTAATCAGTGGATTCGATTAGCTGAGTCGAGTTAGAGTTTGATTCTGTGGCCTAATGGTAGAGTTTGCCTGGCTATGCCGAAATCGAGAATCAAAGAGCTTAGTCCATGGCTAGTATGGCTGGTCGGGTTTTATGCTGTTTGGATTTCGATTGTTTTCGTGGGCAATTATTGGCAAACACTCGCTGAGCATTGGGGGATCGCTCTTGCCATGGCTATTGGGTCTTATGCGGCCGGCTCGACCCCCATGGGTGGGGGAACCGTTGGATTCCCGGTGTTGGTTTTGCTCTTTGGCGAGGCTCCCACATTGGGCAGGGACTTTAGCTTCGCTATTCAGAGCATCGGCATGACCAGTGCCACGCTTTTTATCCTTTGCCGGCGACAACCGATCGAATGGTCCATGCTCCGTTGGGCAGTGTTGGGTTCCGCAATCGGGACTCCGATTGGAGTGCTGCTTTTGGCCCCACTTGTATCCGGGCTATTCATTAAAGTCCTTTTCGCGAACGTTTGGTGCAGCTTTGGCATTCTCCACTTGTATCGCGTCAAAGAGATTGTGCAGCACGAGGGCCTGGCCCCAGGCGCCCATCGATTCGACCGGAACGCGGGTTTTTTGGTGGGATTGTTGGCGGGAGCCACGGTTTCGTCGATTACCGGAGTGGGCGTGGACATGGTGCTCTACGCGGTGTTGGTCCTCCTTTGCCAGGCTGATCTCAAGATCGCCATTCCGACCTCGGTGATCATTATGACTTTCACCTCTCTCTTCGGTTTAGCCACCAAGACATTGTTTGGCTCTCTTCAGCCCAGTGTATTCGAAAACTGGTTAGCGGCTGCTCCGATCGTCATCTTGGGCGCCCCTCTCGGAGCCTTTATCGTGAATCATATCGGTAGGACCTCGACCTTGCTCGTTGTATCCATCCTTTGCGTTGGCCAATTTCTTTGGACCTTGCAGAACGAGTGGGCGGCGTTAGGAGTTTTGGGGGCAGGCATCGCCTCAGTCGGCGTGCTCCTCTTCAACATAGGGTTCGAATACCTGCATCGTGTGGGTGGGCGTTTCGATCGCCGAAATCAGCGCTGACGGTTTAGGGTTTAGTAAAGCAGCTATATCCGCTAGTAGATGTCGAGCTCTCAGCAAATCCACTCTGATTTCGCTCGCAACGGCATCCAAGATAGGTTTTGGGATAGGGCCTTCTGATACCAATAAAACCATGTCCCTAGCCATTGTCACCGGAGGCGCTACCGGTATCGGAGCTGCCGCGGTAAGAAAGTATGCCTCCGAGGGTTATGATATTGCCCTGCTGGATGTCGAAAAAGAAGAGAGCCTTAAGCTCCGCCAGGAGGAACATCCAGGATCCGTCGCTTATTTCGAAACCGATGTCAGAGATCGAAAGAAGGTTGAGGCCTCTGTGGCAAGCGCCGTCGATACATTTGGACCTCCGTCGGTATTATTCGCAAACGCGGGCATTCAACGCTTATCGAGCCTGTTTGAGCTCGGGGATGAAGACATCGATGCAGTCATCGATACAAACCTCAAAGGGACCCTGTATGCGGTGGCCGCCGCTGCCCCACATATGAGAGAGGCAGGGGAGGGCAGTATCGTGCTGATGGCATCCGATCAAGTGTTTGCCGGGAAACCAGGATCAATTGCCTATGGCGCATCCAAGGGGGGCATTGGACAATTGGCGAAGTCGCTATCTTTAGAGCTCAGTCCTTTGGGCATTCGAATCAACGCAATCTGTCCCGCCACCGTAAAAACGCCGCTCACAGATAAGATCTTCAAGGATCTGGGAAATAAGGAATACGAAGGAGATACTGAAGCAGCCTGGAATACTGAAGCGGAATCCATCCCGCTAGGACGTATTGCTTCACCTGAAGAGATCGCGAACGTAGTTTACTTTCTTGGTTCATCCGAAGCCTCATTCATGACGGGCTCTCTGGTAACGGTAGATGGAGGATTTACTGCCCAATGAAAATGATCGATGCCCATCATCACTTCTGGGATGTATCCAGCGATAAATACACCTGGCTTGCAGACGAAAGTTTGGACTTGATTTGGGGAAAGCCGATCGATCTTCCCAGAACTTATTTCCTGAATGATATGGTAGTGGATGCGGGTCCTTTCGAGTTAAGCAAATCGGTCCATGTCCAATGTTTTCGCGATCCCGCGGATCCCGTGGATGAGTCTCGTTGGTTGCAAAGTCTGGCGGATGATCCCGACTCGGGTGGATTCCTTCATGCGATTATAGCCTTTGCCGATTTTTCTTCGCCTGACATAGATGAAAAACTGTCACAGCACTGCGAATACAAGAATGTTCGTGGCATTCGGCAGATAATCAATCGGCATCCCAACGAAATCTGGCACATGTCGGATCGGGATTTCATGCAGGACAAAACGTGGCTCGTGAACTATGGGCTTCTGGACGCCCATAACCTGAGTTTTGATCTTCAGATCTTCTGCTATCAGGTTCCCGACGCCATCCGATTGGCTAAATGTTATCCGAATATTCCCATTATATTGAATCATGCGGGCATGCCTGCCGATCGCGATCCAGAGAGCATCGAAGCTTGGCGGTCAGCCATTAAGCGATTGGCGGCTTGCGACAATGTGACGGCAAAGATTTCCGGGCTCGGCATGTGCGATCACGATTGGACACCAGAGAGTATCCGACCCTTTGTAATCGATATGATTGAAGCGTTTGGCGTTGGCCGTTGCATGTTCGGAAGCAATTTTCCTGTCGACAGCTTATTTAGCGATTACTCCGCCGTATGGAAGGCCTACGACGCCATTACAGTTGGGTTTTCAGAAGATGAGCGAGCCAAGCTGTTTCACGTCAACGCTGAAAGCTATTATAGAATTTAGTGAAGGGAAGGTAGCATTAATTTGTTTAGCCACCAAAAACTTGATTCAATATCTTCCTGGATCATGGCAGACATGCGATATCCCTTTTCTTAGATTTATCTCCTACGCTCTGATTGCTTAATGAAACTACAACAATGAGACTATCCCTCTTTCTTTCCCTAGTCCTAGGCGTTTCCATTGCGCCCGCAGCTGATAAGCCCAATTTCATTTTTTTCATCGCCGATGATGTCTCGCAGGAGGACTTCGGCTGTTACGGACATCCAAGCCTTAAGACGCCTAGTGTCGATCGATTAGCCGCTAGCGGAATGCGCTTCGACAACGCCTATCTGACGACGAGCAGCTGCAGCCCCAGCAGGTGCAGCATCATCACTGGGCGCTACCCACACAACACCGGAGCCCCAGAGCTGCACGTGCAGCTACCTGATTCGCAGATTCGCTTTCCCGAGCTTTTGCGTGAGGCAGGCTATCACACAGTTCTTTCAGGCAAGAACCACATGTTCGGAAATCAGGATCGAGCCTTTGACAAGATCACTGACGGTGGCGGCCCAGGCAAGGAGGAGGACTGGGTTGGCCACTTGCAGAATCGTCCCAAGGACAAGCCCTTCTTTTTCTGGTTCGCATCCTCCGATGCTCATCGCGGGTGGACCATCAATGACGAAGCCCCGCATTACGATCCCAGTGATGTGATCATACCTCCTTACATGGTGGATACGCCTATTACTCGCGAGGATCTCGCCTCCTATTATCACGAAGTGAGCCGTTACGACCACTACATTGGTTTGGTGGCTGCGGAACTAGAACGGCAAGGCGTTTTGGAGAATACGATGATTGTGGTGGCGGCAGACAATGGACGGCCGTTTCCGAGGGCCAAATCGCGCCTATACGATAGCGGCATCAAAACGCCTTGGGTAGTGCATTTTCCAGATATCATAAGAACTCCGTCATTCACTAAGAGTTTGATCAGCGTGATAGATTTAAGTGCCACTTGCTTGGAACTTGCGGGAGTCGAAGCTCCGAAGGCAATCCAAGGTCATAGCTTCGTTCCGATATTGAAGAATCCGAAGGCGGAAGTGCGTCAGATGACCTTTTCCGAGCACAATTGGCACGTTTACAAAAATCACGAGCGCATGGTTCGTTTCGGTGACTTCGTGTACATAAAAAACAACTACAATAATCAGCCGAATCTGGCCTACGAATCGGATACCCATTATCCGGCGGGCTTAGAGCATTGGAAGGCTCATGCTGCCGGCAAGACGGCGGTGGCCCAGCAACAGATTTTCGCCAATCCATGTCCCGAGGAGGAGTTGTTCGATTTGAGCAAGGATTCCGACCAGTTAACGAACCTGGCAGGGAATCCTGAATACGCGAATATCCTGGAGAAAGCCCGCGGCTTAATAGCCGATTGGACGGAACAGACAGGCGATACGATTCCCAGCAATCCAACACCAAATCGCCATACGCCGCCGAGGATCGAAAATGGAAAAATCATTTCCGCAGGAAGCTACACGGATCGTACTCCGCACGCTGAGATGCCCGGCGCCGCCAGAAACGCCACCGCGATCAATCACCCAGGACCGATCCGGTTCTAGGCTAGTGGATTTTCAAGATTTAAGGGCGACTCCAACTTGCTTAGCATCGTGGTCTCCAATTGATGGGAAATCCAACTGGACTCATTCAGTTGTCTTTAAGGCAAGCCGAGATCCGCGAGTTGCAGCCAGGGGGCTTTCAACAGATGCTTCAGCGTGTTTTCATATTCGTAGCGATTTAGGCGACATACCTTGGCCCGTCCACTGTTGGCGACGCTCTTTTGGTCTACTATGAGCAGAGACTTCCCGATCGATTCCAGGAATCGATTCAAATCGCTAGGATCGTGTCGCCGACGTTTCTCAGGAGGCATTTCTGTGATCTGCCTGGTCGCGCACCAAAACCCATTTTTCGAAAATCTGACGGTCTTCCAGTTCGAAGGACAGTTCCTCGAGATTAAGGTCACCCTTTTGCTCGAAAGCGTCATGTCAATCGAGGCAGTGATTTTCTAGAAAGTCATAGGTGAATGATGGCAACTCGAATTCCTTGGCAGGGGCCAGGGGAGAGGCGAGGGTCATGCCAAGAGCAGCCATCATTGCTGAGAATGGCTTCCGATCAATATAGCTCATCAATTTTTGGATTATAAACAGGGTAGCGTGCTGAGACGAACTAGTCTACCAATCTTTACCTCGGGAGGCGTTCTTTTGGAAGGAAATTGGATTAACTCAATCAAAGTATCGCCTGTAGGAGCTCTCATTTCGTCATCGCCTACAGGCCTC
>JAYZHU010000176.1:0-6090 GCA_036166175.1 Verrucomicrobiota bacterium
CCTTAAAGTTGGCTAAAGATAAGGTGGCCAGTTGCCCACGTTGCGGTAACTTGAGCGAGGACGGCGAGTGCGAGATTTGTTCAGATAGCCGCCGAATCGAAAGTGGCCAGGTTTGTGTCGTGGAGCACGTTAGCGACCTAATGTCTTTGGAGAAGTCAGGAGCCTACACTGGATCCTATCACGTGCTTCATGGAAAGCTTTCCCCCATTAATGGCGTAGGGCCTGATGATCTGAATATTGAATCGCTTATCGGAAGGGTGCGGACAGGGTATGCAACCGAACTCATACTTGCCTTGCCCAACGATATCGAAGGAGAGGCTACTTGCCATTATTTAATCGACCTTCTGGAACCTTTCCGAGTGACGATTTCGCGTATCGGTTTTGGGTTGCCAAGCGGCGGATCCGTTCTTTACGCCGACGCCGTGACGCTGAAAAGCGCCCTGGAAGCCCGGCAAAAATTTTAGTCAATCTTGTATGCCATCCCTCGATATTGAGAATCTGGAGGCTATTGATGAGTCTCAAGTAAGCGAGTTGCTTAATCAGCCAGGAGGCGAAGCGTCTTTATATCATCACCTGCATGGAATATTCATTTCCGAAGGTCCGGATTTGGTTAGCGAACTGAGACGACTCGTGCAAGGGGGTAATCGGTCCGAGATCCATGATGTGTTTCACAAAATCAAAGGCTCGTCAGCGGCAATGGGAGCGAAACGCATTCACGCGCTCGCCGCGCACGCGGTTCAGGTTTGTCTCGAAGACGGCGAACCCGAAATGTTGGCGGAACTTCCGGATCTAATCGAGGCCGAATACAGTCGTTACAGCTCCGAGGCGCAGCGATTTTTGTAGAGTAGGCTCGAAGCCTCCCGGTCAAGCGGGAGAAAGATGTCTGAAAATCGCTAGTCTTGACTGACTAGTTTCAGCTTCACTGCCAAGCGGGTCATGTCAGTCGCTCCACGCAGTTTCAGCTTTCGCATGATATTTGAACGATGGGCGTCAATTGTGCGGACGCTTAGCCCGAATGCTTGAGCGATTTCTTTAGAGCTGTAGCCCTCGCCGACCATTTGCAGAACATCCGTTTCCCGGGGCGTCAGCGTTCTTAGGCTGTCGTTGTATTCCCGATTGGCTATCGGCTGGCGCAGTAGGTTGTAGGCTTCTGGAGAGTAGTAGACCGCTCCCTTGAGGATTTGGCCAACTGCGTCCTTCAGGCTTTCTACTGAGCTGTCCTTGGTCACTAGACCATTTACGCCGCGCTCGACGGTGTTTTTGACGATTTCTGGGGTGAAATGAGCTGAAACGAGGATGACTTTTAGATCAGGGGCCCGGTCCTTGAGCCGGTTGAACACCGTTAGGCCGCCCAGCTTTTTGATCTTAATATCCAACACAACTAGGTCCGGTCGTTCTTCGATACAGGCTGCAAGACCTGATTCCCCATCTTCGTATTCGCCCAGAACATTCAGCCCAAAGTCGTTTCTCAACACGTTGACAACCAACTCCCTAAATAATACCTGGTCCTCGATTACGATTACATTCATTGGGTTTTAAACTAGCTCGAAAGAATGATTTTAGTAGCAGGAATGGGAGGCACTGGTAACTTGGCGATCGCTTCCCGAACGGTAAGAATTGCGTTGAATCGCGCTGTCCGTCCAGTAAAATCTCGTTCGTTACGTTAAAGATCTTACCTATATCGATCTTGAGTAGAGAAGGGTTGGTTCGCGGGTTGGATCGATTGAATACTTGGTTACTTCTCGAAACCGTTTGGATGGGATTCGTGCCATTTCCAGGCAGTTTCCACGATTGAGCGAATATCGGGGAACTCGATTTTCCAATCGAGCTCGGAAATGGCTTTCTGGGGATATGCGTATGCAGCGGGGACATCGCCATCCCTGCGAGGACCGAGATCGTGAGGGACCGAAAGACCGCTCACTTCCTCGACCACTTTAATAACTTCAAGCACGCTGGCAGGCGTTCCGGTTCCGAGATTGTAATGGAGCTCCTTTCCAGGTTTGCTCAGCTTTTCGAAGGACGCGATATGGGCCCGACTCAAGTCATTGACGTGTACATAGTCACGCAAGCAGGTCCCATCCGGAGTCGGGTAGTCTGTTCCGAAAACCGTGAGCTTGTCTCGTTGGCCCATAGCTGCCTGAATGGCCAAAGGGATTAGGTGGGTCTCTGGATCGTGATCCTCTCCGATGTCCCCTTTTGGGTCTGCTCCGGAAGCATTGAAGTACCGGAAGCAGGCGTAGGAAAGCCCATAGGCTTTAGCGCAGTAGCCGAGCATCACTTCAACATCCTGTTTAGTCTGCCCGTAGGGGCTGAAGGCGTTTCGCGGCCTGTCTTCACTCAGAGGCATCTCATCGGTATCCCCGAAAATGGTGCAAGAAGAGCTGAAAATGAATTTATTGACTTCGGTCGCCTGCATGGCTTCTAGCAAGCGGATGGTTTTGGCCACGTTGTTGTCGTAGTACTTTAGAGGATCGGCCACCGATTCGCCGACAAAGGCGAAGGCGGCGAAGTGCATGACGACATCAATAGCTTCGTTGGTCAGGACCCACTCCATGAACTCGCGGTTTCCCATGTCCCCTTCGTAGGTCTTCACTGCCGTTGGAATGGCGCCGCGATGCCCATAATAGAAACTATCTACGATGACAGGTATGTGGCCCGCGGCTATCAATTGTCGCACGCAATGGCTGCCGATGTAGCCGGCTCCGCCGATGACAAGTATTTTCATGTGGCTGGATTATTGTTGATCGATAGAACTTTTTAGCTACGCAAAGAGCAATCTTCACGGGATAGCAAAATCTTTCTTTGCGCGAAATGGAAGTTAGCAGAGTGGTCATAACGGGCGTCGGGCTTACAGCCCCTAACGGGAATAGTCTCTCGGAATATCGAGAGAATCTTCTTAATGGAATCGCGGGCATTAGCCGCACGGAGATTCGCTACATGGGGGAAGTGCTGGCTGGCATCTGCGATTTCGATCCGCTTCGCTACCAGAAGCGAAAAGAGGTCCGAGTCGGTACGCGGGCTGGAAGCGTGTCGATTTATTGCGCCCACGAGGCGTTGAAAAGCAGCGGAGCCGATTTCGAATCAATGAATAAGGATCGAATCGGTATTTATGTGGGGATTACAGAGCACGGGAATGTGGAGACCGAAAATGAGATCCACAACATTTCTCAATTCGACTTCGACACCAAGTTTTGGACTCATCACCACAATCCGAGAACGGTGGCTAACAACCCCGCTGGAGAGGCTTCGCTCAATCTGAAAGTGACGGGACCGGCTTACACGATCGGAGCTGCCTGTGCAGCCGGGAATTTGGGGCTGATACACGCAGTGCAAATGCTGCAGCTGGGAGAGGTTGATTTCGCTATTGCTGGAGGCGTCTCGGAGAGCATTCACACCTTCGGGATTTTCGCGGGCTTCAAGAGCCAAGGGGCGCTAGCCGAGCACGAAGATCCCAACAAAGCGTCTCGACCATTTGACGCTGCCCGAAATGGTATCGTCGTCAGCGAGGGTGGGGCCCTTTTTACGCTCGAACGATTGGACGACGCTTTGGCCAGGGGAGCTAAGATCTACGGAGAAATTGTCGGATATCACGTGAATTCGGATGCAACGGACTACGTATTACCTAATCCGGAGAGGCAGACGCAATGCATGCGGGCCGCCTTGAAGAAGGCGAGAATGGCCCCTAAGGACATCCACATTGTCAATACCCACGCCACCGCAACGCCGATGGGAGATATCCAGGAATGTCAGGCGATTGCCCAAGTTTTCGAGGATTGTCCTGATACCTATGTTAATAATACCAAAGGGTTTATCGGCCATTCTATGGGGGCTGCGGGGGCGTTGGAGCTAGCGGGCAATTTGCCGTCCTTCGAAGACGGGATGGTCCATCCCTCCATCAATGTTGACGACCTAGATCCGAAATGCTCGATTCCCAATCTTGTTCTGAATCAACCCACTCAGGCAAAACGAGTTGACGCCATTCTTAATAACTCCTTTGGTATGCTCGGAATTAATTCAGCGCTCATTGTCAGGCGCTTTTCAGACCAGTAACGGACACTATTTTATGAGTAAAGACGAATGCAAACAAGTGGTTCTCGATATCATCGCGGAAATCGCTCCTGACGAGGAGCTGAGCGATGTTAAGCCAGATGTGGCCTTGCGGGAGCAACTGGATCTCGATTCGATGGACTTCCTCGATATAGTTATGGAGCTCCGGAAGAAGCACGGGATTGAAGTGCCGGAATCCGAGTATGGCGAATTGGTATCTTTGGATAGCTGCGCCGAATATCTCACTCCGAAGTTCAACGCATTGGTCTAAGGCAGTCGCCATTATTTGAATTTACGGGCCCGACGGGAATGTCGGGCCATTTTTATGTAGTTACAAATCGTATACAAAGATGGATAAATACGATGTTGCCATAATTGGAGCGGGGATGTCTGGGATTGCCGCAGGGATCCGCTTGGCTCATTTCGGAAAAAAGGTCTGCATTTTCGAGCGTCATTACGCGCCCGGCGGTTTGAACAGCTTTTATGCCCTAGACGGCCGGAAATACGACGTTGGCCTGCACGCCATGACCAATTTCGTGAAGCCGGGCATAAAGGCCGCGCCCTTGAATCGCATTCTTCGACAATTGAGAATCCGGAGAGAAGATCTCAATCTGAGCGAGCAAAAAAGATCCCGGATCGCTTTTCGGGAAGCGGATCTCAAGTTCAGCAACGATTTTGAGTTACTGCTGTCGGAAATCGATCGCGAGTTTCCCGATCAAGTGGATGGATTCCGGGAGCTTGTCGAGGATGTAAAGAGTTTCGATGACTCGCGAATGGACTATCCCTATGAATCTGCCCGGAAGTACGTTCAGGCCCGGATAGCGAATTCGCTTTTGGAGGACATGATTTTCTGTCCGCTGCTGTACTATGGCAGTTCGACGGAAGAGGACATGGATTTCGGACAGTTTGTAGTTATGTTCAAATCCATTTTTCTCGAAGGCTTTGCCCGGCCATTTGACGGAATTCGGGGGATTATAAAGTTGTTGCTCAAACGCTATCGAGAGGTCGGTGGTATACGAAGGATGAATACCGGTATAGCTAAGATCGAAGTTGTTGACGGTCGAGCTGAGAAACTGATTCTCGATAGTGGCGAGGAAGTAGAAGCGAACGTGATTCTTTCCTCGGCAGGCTTGCCCGAGACGAATGCCCTGTGTAGCGAGGATTGGCTTGGGGGTAGCGACGCCCAGCCGGGAAAGCTATCGTTTACGGAGACGATTTCCACCTTCGGCAAACCGATGAAGGATTTTGGCTGGGGAGAAGACGCGATCGTATTCTTCAATGGAGCGGAAAGTTTCCACTATAGGTCTCCTGAAAACGCAGTGGACTTGGAAAGCGGGGTTATATGTGTTCCGGACAATTTTGACTATACGGAAAGCGAGTTTTCGGAGGGAATTGTTCGGGTCACATGCTTGGCGAATTACGATCTTTGGAAATCGTATCCAGAAATTAAATATATGAAAGAAAAAGAAGCTTGGCGACAGAGGATATGGAAATCGGCGAAAAGCTTCATGCCTGAAACCAGCCTAGACTATTCGAAAGAGTGCATAGCGTTTGACATGTTTACGCCGACTACGGTTGAGCGCTATACATGGCGGAAGAGAGGGGCCATCTATGGATCAGCCAAAAAGTACCGGACCGGTGTCACGCCCATTTCGAATCTCTTTCTTTGCGGAACCGACCAAGGCTTCCTGGGAATCGTTGGCAGCATGCTAAGTGGTATTGCCATGGCGAATGCCCACGCGCTGCGATAGGGTATTCGCTCTAAATTGAAGGAGCGGGTTTACTTCGCGATAGCTGCGAATTAAAAGTACTGTAATCGGGGGACCACGCCTCACACTCTAGAGACGAATCAATACGTTGGAGCTCGCCATTGGTTCGGCGTGGCTTACCACCCTGAGCGTGTCTGAGGTCAGGGCAAGCTTAGTTGCCCTTGATGTAGACCCTAATACTTGTACCAGATCCAGAGCGAAAGGAGCCCGAGGGCTAGAAATGCGCAGGCGAAGATCGTAATACATCCTCGTCTCGCTTCGTTGACGGAGTCTC
>JAYZHU010000177.1:0-9512 GCA_036166175.1 Verrucomicrobiota bacterium
TCCCATTAAAACGGAGGACCGAGCCGGTCCTCCCTACCTGAAATTTTCACTCAATTGTATCCTTTGTCTACTGACACTTTTCATTAGCGTGATCCAAGCCAGTCAGCCGAACATCATTATTTTTCTGGCAGACGATCTCGGATACGCAGATGTCGGATTCAATGGCTGCGAGGACATACCCACGCCCCATATTGATTCCATCGCCGCTAACGGTGTGAAGTTCACTGATGGATACGCCAATCATCCGGTTTGCTCGCCTTCACGAGCTGGTCTGCTCAGCGGCCGGTACCAACACAGCTTTGGATTTGAAAACAACTCCGGGCCCGAGGAGTATTCGGCTCCGAATTTTGGAATCCCCCGAGACGTTCCGGTTTTAGCGGAGCGCTTGAAGAAAGTTGGGTACAAAACAGCGTGGGTTGGCAAATGGCATGTCGGTTTCAATGAAGGTCTACGGCCCCACGAACGCGGATTCGACTACACTTACGGCTTCCACGCGGGAGCGCGTACCTTCTACCCCAACGGCTCTCGCCAAAACCATCAAATGTTCCGCAATGGTAAGCCCTTTGATGGAGAGACTCAATACCTAACGGATGCCTTTGCTCGCGACGCGATTGATTTCATCGATCAATACGGACCAACCGAATTGCCCTTATTCCTCTTCTTCTCATTCAACGCCGTCCATTTGCCACTCGAGGCCACCAAGAAATACGAGAACCGCTTCCCATATATCAAAGACAAGAATCGAAAGACCTATGCCGCCATGCTTTCGGCCCTTGACGACGCCATTGGAGGCGTAATGAGCAAAGTAAGGGAGTTAGAGCAAGAAGAGGACACGCTCGTTTTCTTCTATAGCGACAATGGGGGCCCGACCACGCAGACGACTTCCAGAAACGATCCGCTCCGTGGATACAAAGGGCAAATGTTTGAAGGAGGCATACGCGTGCCTTTCGCTATTCAGTGGCCAGAGCGTATACCCGCTGGCGAAACCTACGAGCATCCTATCATGGGGTTTGATGTGACCGCGACCGCCTTGGCCGCCGCCGAAATTACGCTATCAGCTGACGATACCTTAGACGGGAAAGACCTCTTACCTTATCTAGATGGGTCGGTCGAAGGCGTCCCCCATTCACAACTATTCTGGAGGGCAGGAGGGCAACACGCTGCTCGCCTTGGCGACTGGAAGCTCGTCAAACCGCGTGGCCAATCGTGGATGCTTTTCGATTTATCGCAGGATATCAGCGAGGCGAAAGACCTCTCTAATACCCATCCTGAGAAGCTAAAGGAGGTGCGAGGTATCTACGATGCCTGGAGCTCGCAAATGGAAGAGCCGCGCTGGATACGTCAGGATCGCCGCAACGCCGAAGTTGGCGGTAAACTCAAAACCGCCGCGGGATCACCAGGTCGCAGCGATCTTCGTCCCGAAGAACGATTGGCACGCCTCTTCCGTGCCGACGCGAACGGCGACGGACGACTCACCCGCAAAGAGTATAGCGGACAGTACTTCGATACCCTCGACCGAAACGGAAACGGCGTCATTACTCGCATGGAAGCCGAGGCGATGATCAAGCAAGCCACTCCGTAGGAGATCTTCATCATGTAATCGTCCACCCCCCCTTCAATCCTTCCAAACACTCGTTCAAACTGCCCCGCGCCGTTAAAACGATAACCGGAATTTCGATGCCCTCCTCCCGCAAATTCCGAAGAATGATCAAGCCATCTCGACCCGGTAGCATGATGTCGAGCACGATCGCATCGGACTCGCGAGTCGTCGCCATAACGTAACCCTCGTCCCCATCCATGCAAAGATCGACCACGAATCCATCCGCTTCCAATCCCCTTTGGATGAAGCCCGACAGTGTCGCATCATCTTCAACAACCAAAACTTTCATAGTCAGAAAAGTAAGCCTATCTCGTCACTTCGATCGGTCTAGATATTGCCGACTTTCTAGTCCTTTTTTTGGCGCCCAAACTCCTCATGCGTTGAATCGAGTTGGATCAATTGTACCGACCGAAGAGGCCCATTCATTTCCTATCAAAAAAATTTTGTCCGATTCGATTCATGCTTGCGTAATGATCAACAAATGAAACTTGAAGCCTAGATCGCAACTCCCCTGCCTGGATAGCTCTCACGTTTTTCTTTTCTATGCCTCCCTCCGATAACAGTCCTTCAGCAAACCTCTCTGCCAAAACGAGAGAGAACGCTTGCCAAGCATCCGCGGTCATTCTATCCGAAAAGCCCGAAAAACAGTCTGATAAGCTTTGTTAACCCATGGATCAGGAACCGCAGCAACCTGTTGAGCAACAGCCTCAAAACAAAGGTCGAAGTGGAAAAGCGCCGGCAATCCTTATCCGACTCCTTCCACCCATTGCGATTCTAGCAGTCGGTATCATCGGGTTTTCCATTCTATCTTTTGAGCCCGAAGAGCCCAAAAAGTCCCGTCGTGAACCCCGCCCCATTAAAACCCAAGTAGTTGAGTTAACATTACAAAACTATCCGACGCGGATAAACACTCAGGGCAATGTTCGGCCACACAATCAAATCACTCTTAACTCCGAAGTCTCTGGAAGGATTATCGAGTTGCATCCGAATTTCGAGGATGGGGCCTTCTTCAATCGCGGAGACATACTCGTCACTATCGATCCCGCCGATTTCAGAGCTGCAGTGCTGACTGCAGAGGCCCAGCTAGCTCGCATGACTGCGGCCTACGACATGGAGAAGGCCCAGGCCCAACAAGCTAAGGAGAACTGGGAGCGATTCGAATCCGACGAAGAACCAGACGATCTCGTTTTGAGATTGCCTCAATTGCGGGAAGCCGAAGCCAACATGAATGCGGCCTCGGCTGGATTGGAACGGGCCGTGAGGAACCTTGAGCGTACACAGATACAGGCTCCCTTCAACGGCCGCGTTCGTGAGCGTAATGTAGGCTTGGGACAAGCGATTCGCATTAATTCTCCCCTCGGCATCGTATTCGCTACGGATTATGCTGAAGTGCGTCTGCCAATTCCAGGACAAGACTTGCCGTTCCTCGATTTGCCCGAAGAGGTAGGAGACCCACCGGTAGACGTCGTCTTGAAGGACGCTATAAACCCTAGCAACGAAACCACTTGGAAGGCTCAGATAGTTCGCACGGAGGGCACGCTCGATACCAATTCACTAGAACTGTTCGCAATCGCCAAGGTGGATGACCCATTTGGGCAAATCTCGGGCAAGCCACCCCTGCGTATCGGTCAACCCGTTCTAGCTTCCATCTCGGGCAAAGTCCTACAAAACGTGATGCCCCTGCCTAGGCTAGGCGTAAAGCGCCTAGACCAGGTTTATTTAGTAGATCCCAATAAGATGACCCTGCATAATCGCACCATCGAGGCGATATGGGCAAACGAAGACCACGTCATCATTCGCGATCCGAACATCCCAGAGGGCATGCTACTAGCCACCACGAAGCTGGGCTATGCCCCAGAAGGAGGCCAAGTGGAAATTCTTCCCGATATCAATCCTGATGCCCCGACAACGTCAGCTTGGCTTGAAGCGATGGGCGTTCCAAGCAAACCAAAAGGCGGAAAGAATTAGAACCTCGTTCCGATGATTAGCTGGTTCACAAGAAACGGGATCGCCGCCAACTTTCTCATGGTTGGCATCTTCCTGGCGGGTTTGTACACCGCCTTTTTCAAAATCCCGCTAGAAGTCACGCCCGCTCTGAGCTGGAACCTGGTCATGATGGACATGCGGTATCGCGGTGCCACCCCCAAGGATATCGAGAAAGCCATATTGATCCCGGTTGAAACAGCCTTGGAACGAGTCCAAGGAATCGAGCAACTCAATGCCGACGGCAGCAACGGGCGAGCCCGCTTTTACTTGCGAGCTAAAGACGGCGTGGATTTGCGCGGTCTGATGGACGACGTCAAAGCCGCAGTCGATACCATCAACACTTTCCCCGCAGAAACTGAACCGCCCCGCATTTTCATTCCTGAATCGGCAAACTCGCGGGAGGTGCTCACAATCGCGGTCTCGGGACATTTGAGCGACCACGACCTACTCAAAGCCGCCCGCCAAGTTCAGGATCATCTTCTGGAGATGCCGGGCATCAGCAGAATCCGCATCCAAGGAGACCGGGCTCGCGAGATTTCGATCGAAGCGGATGAACGGAAACTTCGCTCCTATGGGCTGACATTCCAGCAAATCGCCGACGCTGTTCGACGGAATTCTATCGACATGCCCGCCGGCACGATCAACAGTCAGAGCGGTCGCTTAACAGTCAGGACTCGGGGCCAAGCATACACTGAAGAGGATTTTTCCAAGATTCCCATCCGCTCGAGGGACGGGGCCGATGTCCTCATCGGAGAGGTAGCGAAAATCATCGATGGCTTCGAAGGCGGCACAAAATACGTCGAATTTAATGAAAAACCGGCTCTCTACGTAGAAGTCATGCGTATTGGGCAGGAGAGCGCAATCGGCATCTCTGACAAGGTACGGGAATATGTAGACACAGCCCACAATCGATTTCCGGACGGCGTCGAGCTGCACATTTGGAAAGACGAGTCCCAAAGCATAAGAGGGCGCTTGGATACGCTAGTCACTTCCCTCTTTCAGGGAAGCATCCTTGTCATGATCATACTCGGGATTTTTCTGCGCCCGCAGGTCGCATTCTGGGTCGTGCTGGGTATCCCGATCTCCTTTGCCGGCGGCGTCTTGCTCATGCCCTTCTTCGGGGTGACGGCCAACATCATGAGCCTGTTCGGCTACATTCTGGTCCTGGGGGTCGTTGTCGACGACGCGATTATCACGGGCGAAAATGTCTATTCCCAACTCAAGACCGGTATGGATCCGACTGAGGCCAGCATACTGGGAACTAAAGAGGTGGCCGTACCCGTTACCTTCGGCGTCATTACAACCGCAGTAGCCTTTTTGCCCCTCCTTTACTTCGAGGGTGTTTGGGGGGATTTCGCCAAGCAGATTCCGCCTATCGTGGCCCCGGTGCTGCTATTCTCGCTAATCGAGTCCAAGTTGATTCTGCCAGCTCACTTGAAGCACGTACGCATTAAACCGACCAAAAATGCATTCGGGGGCTTCCAGGCGCGCGTCGCCAACGGCATGGAGAGCCTGGCGGAGAACGTTTATCAGCCGGCGCTGAAATTCGCTGTCGCCAATCGTTGGTCAGTACTGTGCACGTTCGCCACCATGGGTTTGATTATGGCCGGTTACTGTATGGGTGGCCGCCTGGGCTTTCAATCCTTCCCAAGCGTTGATACCACTCGCCTTACAGCCATCCTGGCCCTTCCGGGCGATGTCCGTTTGGAAACCACAGACCGATACATTCGGAGAATTGTCGATGCCGTCGATCAGCTTAAAACCGAATTCGTCGATCCGACAACAGGCGAACCGCTGGTGCGGAATATTTCTCTTGTCTCAGGCGCCAAGTATCCAGGAAAAGGCTACAGCCAATCTCAGGGATTCGTCCAAGTGGAAGTCGTTCCCCCGGAGGGTCGAAGCGAGCCGGGACCGCGCAATAGCGTAATTGCCAACCGGTGGGCGGAAATCATCGGGCCAATACCGGAGGCAAGAACATTTCGCGTGTATTCCGAGTCCACGCTCCAACAAGGGGGCGAGTACAACGAAGACAACTTGAATCTCGAACTGCGCGGGCCGAGCTCGGAGGAGAAAGCGATCGTCGCCGATAAGATCCGGATGATGCTCTGGGAATACGAAGGTATCAATAACGCCTGGGCCAATGTTAATTTTCGAGCAGATGAACTGGAGGTAACACTTAAGCCCAGAGCCGCCGAGCTGGGGCTAACGCAACAGCATCTAGCGCGGCAAATTCGCCAGGCATTTTACGGTGAACAAGCTCAACGGGTACTACAGGGCGTCGACGACGTTCGTGTCATGGTGCGTTTACCTGAAGATGAACGCGAATCCCTACACACGTTCGAGCGTATTAAAATCCGAACTCCTCGAGGGGCCGACGTACCTCTGACGACCGTAGCCAACGTCACTTTCACACAAGCTCCAACCTCTGTAGAACGCAACGACCGAGCGGAAATCATCCGCATTGGAGCCCAACCGATCGACGAAACCGTGGACATCGTCGGGATCGCCAAGGAAATCGAGCCTCGGATTCAAGAGCTCTGCAATGAGGTGGAAGGTTTATCCTTCCAATGGATGGGCTATGTCGCCGAAGCCGAAGAGTCGAGACGCCGCACCATCATCGGTTCTCTGGCTCTCCTGTTCATTCTTTACGCCCTACTCGCCATCCCATTCAAATCCATGATCCAGCCCTTCTTCGTATTGATCGCCCTGCCATTCGGCGTCATCGGTGCCTTGCTCGGGCACATGATCATGGGGTTGACGCCCTCCTACCTATCCATTTTCGGGATGCTGGCCTTGGCTGGTGTCGTGGTGAACGACTCACTGGTCATGGTCGATTTCGTGAACCAAAAAAAGGCAGCGGGAATGAGCCTACTTGACGCTGCCTTGGAGGCTGGGGGCAAGCGCTTTCGACCCATTATTCTGACCTCATTGACGACTTTCGTGGGACTACTCCCATTGATGCTAGAAACCTCGTTGCAAGCGCAGTTCCTGATACCCATGGCGGTATCTCTAGGATTCGGCGTCGTCTTCGCCACGGTTATCACCTTGTTCCTGATACCGTGCTCTCTTCTGGTTGCCGAGGACCTCGGGACTATGGTTTCGACAGCGAAAAAATGGTACTGGAAGCCCTTCAAGTCCGATGAGGCCCTAGGAAACCCTGTCCGAACTTTCCGAGATTCTCCCGAATTGCCGATTTCGGAAAACTAATTGCCTGGACCTCGTCCTTCATGCTATAAAGCCCCATTCATTTTTAAATGGCTCCCATTGTCAATAGACGCGATTTCCTTCGAGGCGCCGGCGGCGCGATCCTTTCGCTACCCTGGTTCGAAAGCTTGGCGAAACTAGCTCCCGCGAAATTGCCGAAAACTCGATTGGCCTATTTCTACGTGCCCATCGGAGTCGTTCGGCGATCCTTTTTCCCCGGAGAAGCAGAAGCAGAGGTCCCTGAAGGGAATCAAGGCAACAAGATGGCCTCCCTTTTCCTTCCGGAAATAAAGCCTGGTCTACACAATCTGGACCTGACTCCTACGCTACAGCCACTGGCCCCGGTTAAAGACAAAGTAACCTTAATTACCGGTACGGACCGTCCTTTCCAGCACGGAACAGACGTCCATGCCCAATGCGCCTCCTGCTTTCTCAGCAGCGCCGTCCCATACGGCGTGGAGAATTCCGCCTATCCTCTTGACCGGACTCTGGATCATATCATCGGGGACCAAATTGGCGGCCAAACACCGTTTCGAACTCTGGAATTCAGCTGCAACAGCCACAAGGACAACAAGGAGTCCATCTATTTCGACAACATGTCCTGGTACGGGACGGGACATGTAGCCCCGTCAATCCGCGATCCACGGAAGATGTACGACCGGCTTTTCGGCACCCAGGAAATCCAGAATTTTCGCAACATCACCGATCTGGTTCTGGAAGATGCACGCACTTTGAATCGTAAACTTGGATACGCTGATCAGCAGAAATTCTCCGAGTATTTCGATTCTATCCGAACGATTGAAGAGCAGATCGACAAGCTGGACGCCATGCGTGGCGAGCTAGACAAGACCCCGATGCCAGAGCCTTCAGGCGCTTACCTGCCGCGTAGCGAATATATACGCCTTATGGGTGATCTCATGGTCGTAGCTCTTCAGACAGGCTTAACTCGGGTCGCCACTTTCATGGTAGGCCCAGAAAGATGGGATACGCCTTTCACCTATGACAGCCTTTTCGATAAGCCGGTAACCCATCATTACCTGTCTCACAATCAAACCAAACACGTTGAGGATCTCGAAAGGCTCGATCGATTCCATATGGAGCAGTACGTTTATCTTATCCAAAAAATGGATAACATCGTCGAGGTGGATGGCTCTACGCTTCTGGACAACACGATTTTCACCTACGGTTCCGGTTTGGGCGATGGCTCGACCCACCAATACCACGACTTGCCCATCATCATCGCTGGATCCGGACGCGGCCAATTCATTACCGGGAAGCACTACCACGCCACAGAAGGCACGCCACTCGCGAATCTTTGGCTCTCCCAAGCTCAAGCGATGGGATTGAATCTAGATCGTTTCGCCGACAGCGCCGCTCCGCTAAATGCGGTGATACGCTCTTAGCACCGAGCTCGTCTTGGCTACGAGACGTCAAAGTCGCCTGGATCGAGGTAATCCATCTTGATTGAACAAGGGATCGGCCTTCCCGAGATAACTATTTTCCTCATAGAAAAACCGATCGATCCCGCAGTCACGCATTGGTGATAACTTGTCCAAATAAACAAGGAATTCTCGATTCGTTGCGAGTTCCAGGAGCGGCTTTACGCCGCGATCACCATAGGATTTACCAAAAAATTATCGCGGGATAAACCCGCTCCTAAGTTCGATCGCGAGCTTTGGCGTCAACTTGCCTAAAAAATACGGAAATGAACTCGCCGGGACATCGAGTTCCACCCTTGAAGACGATGCAAAAGGTGGAGCTCGACCTCACGCCTACGCAATGCTACGCCGGTGCAAGCCGGATGAGCTCAAGTTGGCGCGAATTCGGGATCGCTAGTTCCTTCACACACTCTACGTCGTCGAGGAAACAGGCTTCCGCTTTGCAGATAAAAGGTTTATAGGCAGAACCTTGCGATTTAAGTTGAAGCCATTGCATAACTGCAGGACTACTGAGCAATGTAATCGCTCAGCCAGATTGAATAGTCAACGAGGGTGGAACCCGACCTTGGTTCGACTGATCTCGCAACCCTGAGTATGTCGAAGGGCCGGGCGGGTTTATTCAGCCGGAAATTTTTAAACAAGAGGGTATTATTACCTAAGCCTTTCCCCGGTTCTTTAGGCTGGCCCCTGAGTAATCCAATGACCCATCGGACTATGCTAAATCCCTCATTATGAGGATCTAAGCTAAAAGGCCTCTCCATCGTACCGTTGCTAGGCAAGTCTCGTCGCCTCGTTCTCAAACCAAAAAGGCATTGCATTCTCTATCTAATTTACAAAATCTTGACAATATGGACCCCAGAAATTGGAGCACATCCCCTCTTCTCAGCTTGAGCTCAGTTATTCTGCTTTCGTTTCTCGCTCAGGCCTCCAATCCTGAGAAGCCCAATATCGTCTTTTTGCTAGCTGATGATTTGGGTTGGACGGGCACCGGTAGCTTCGGGAGCGACTTTTATGAGACGCCTCACTTGGATCAGCTGGCATCTGAGGGAACTTCTTTTACTAACGCCTACGCCGCCTGCACCGTGTGTTCTCCGACTCGGGCGAGCATCCTAACTGGCATGTATCCGGCCAAACTTCGGTTGACGGATTTCATTGCAGGTCAAAACCGCCCGTATGCTCGTATGCAGATACCGGATTGGACCAAAGGGCTGAAGCCGGAGTTGACAACTATGGCGGAAGCCATGAATGGAGGCGGCTACCGAACCATTCACATCGGCAAATGG
>JAYZHU010000178.1:0-12050 GCA_036166175.1 Verrucomicrobiota bacterium
TTCAAAGGCCGCTAGAATCCACGCTTTCGATCCAATTTACGTACGATTGAGCGTCTCCATCGTCTAAATACTCGGTCGTGCCCTCCAGTCTGCCGTCATCCGCGTAGAATGTGATGAACGGGATTCCCGTTATGCCAAAACGCTCTCGAATACCTTCGGTGTCCTCACTCTTTGGTGGAATTCCAATTTTAGCGCCAAGAATTCCCTCCGAGCTGAGGTAATCATCTAGGGCGCTGCTTTCCTGCAGAAGAGCTTCTAGCCGGTTACACCAGGGGCACCAATCGCCATCTCCCTTGAAAATCATTAGCAATCGCTTGCCTTGCTCCTCGCGAGAAGTTTGCGCCTCTTCAATCTCCGACAGCCAATTCATATCGATTAGTCTATTTCTATTTATGGTGTAAATCGGAAGGAACGGTAGATGTCAGCCTCTTAACCTGGCAAGCGCGATTCCTCGCCTCGCTCACAAAAAATGGTGAAAACCTCGCGGACCGGAATGCTGAGTGCCTACATCAGCATCTCCTCAAACGATTTGGTTTGGATATTCTCCCAACAAACTGAATATCCAACTAGCGGATACGCCAATTCGCCAGCAATACAGAAGCGGCCATGGCCGCATTGAGCGATTCCCCTTCCCCAAATTTGGGGATCGTGAGAAGCGAATCGGCCAGTTCGATTATCGAAGGCCTTACGCCTCTAGCTTCATTTCCGACAACCAACAGCGACTTTTCCGGCCAAACAAAATCTCCTAGCCCCGCCCCCCGGGCGTCCAAACTGGCAACTATTATCCGGAAACCAGACGCCTGCAATTCTAGCAACCGGCTTTCCAATGAGGGGCATTCCGCTATCGGCAAATGAAATACGCCGCCCATGGAAGCCCTCAAAACCTTCCCATTTTCCTTACTTGGGCAACCCTCGCCCAACAGAATCGCGGCAGAGCCAAACCAATCACCGCTACGAATAATTGTGCCGCAATTCCCTGGATCGCTCACGTCATCTAGAGCAAGAACGCAACCGCATTTAATCCGAGATAACTTGTCGGCAAGCAATTCCCAATCCTCCTCCTCGGAGGCAACAACGCCGACGACTCCCGTGCCAGTCACCGTTTCCCCGATCGCTCGCAACTGATCGTCGCTAGCCAAGTATATCTCTTCAGCTCGATCCCTAGCTGCCCGCAGCGCCTTCTCGTCCTCTTCCGATAGTGAACGTGATGGATCATAAATTACGGCTAGAAGACGGGCCTTCGCTTCAAGGCATTCTCCAAGCAAGTGCCATCCTTCGATTAGGTATCGGTTCTCCGCAATCCGATGCTTTTTGCGGCTCAATCGGCGAAAAACCGAAAGCTTGGCTTTGGAAAGACGCTCTGCCATTAAACTCTCATAAATGTCGGGCCCATTCGTTTGTCCATCGCAAATAGACGTCTGCGAAGTCAGACAGCATTATCAGGCTGGGAACATGGAACGGAAAATCATTCATATCGATATGGATTGCTTTTATGCCGCGATCGAAGTTCGCGACAATCCATCCCTTCGCTCCGAACCCGTAGCCGTCGGAGGGAGCAGCTCTCGAGGCGTTTTGACCACTTGCAATTATGAGGCCCGCCGCTTCGGAGTTCATTCGGCAATGCCAAACTTCATGGCCTTAAAGAGATGTCCGCATCTGGTCATCCTTCCCGTCCGTTTCGAAGTTTATCGCCAAGAGTCCCGACATATTCGCAAGATCATGGCCCGCTACACCAATCTCATCGAACCCCTCTCTCTCGATGAGGCTTTTCTAGACGTTTCCAGTCGTAAAGAAGCCGCGAGGGAAATCGCCTTTGAGATCAAGCGGCAAATTGGCAGGGAACGGGGACTGGTCGCTTCCGCTGGGGTCGCTCCCAACAAGATGTTGGCCAAGATCGCTAGCGATTGGCGAAAGCCGGACGGCCTATTTCAGATTCGGGCTTCCAATATCGACGAATTCATGTCCGATCTGCCTGTATCTAAAATTTGGGGGATCGGAAAAAAATCGGCAGAAAAGCTGCAAACGAAAGGCATCCGTACTTGTGGCGATTTGCAAGCATACAGCCCCTTGCAGCTCACCCACTTATTCGGCAAGTTCGGGGCTGAGCTCCACAACCTTTGCAGAGGCATTGATAATCGTCCAGTAATAGCTAACCGAATACGGAAATCTATAAGCGTTGAAAGAACTTTTCCGGAAAACTTGGATACACTCGAAACCTGCCTATCGAAAATCCAAACCCTATTTGTCGAGCTGGAGGAGGACATTATGCGGCTAAAATCCGACAGGCGCATAGCTAAGCTGTTTGTCAAACTGAAGTTCGCCGACTTTACACGGACAACGATCGAGCGTACGGGGCTCGCGGTCACTCAAAAAAACGCGGAGTCGCTCTGCCAAGAAGCTTTTGGCCGGAAGGCACTCCCCGTTCGCCTAATTGGTATCGGCGTGAGATTCGCTAGTGAAACCCGTACCTCATCTCAGCAGATGCAGCTCGATTTTGCTGGGAACCGCGGCAGTTCGCCTGAAAACCTCTATGCTCACGACGCAGTTCAGCGCTTGCCCTAGACAGGAATTCTATAAACATGGCCCCACTTGATTCCAATGCTCTCGAGTAAACGCATACTCTTAATCATCACCGGCAGCATAGCCGCGTATAAATCTCTGGAATTGATACGGCTATTAACCAAAGGCGGCGCGGAAGTAGAAGCTGCGCTAACCAAAGGAGGCAAAGAATTCGTCACGCAGCTATCCGTCGAAACCCTGACTGGCCGAAAAGCCCACTCGGAAATGTGGGATGAAGACGCCTATGAGATGAATCACATCGAGCTTTCCCGAAACTCGGATCTCATCGTAGCGGCTCCTGCCACCGCTGACTTTATCGCGAGAATGATCAGAGGCGAAGGTAACGATTTGGCCACGACCGTAATGCTAGCCAAAAACAAGCCCGTGATATTAGCCCCTAGCATGAACTTGGAAATGTGGGAAAATCCCGCTTTTCAACGCAATCTGGAAACGGCTCGAGCAGATGGAGCGACAATCGTTCCACCACAGGTGGATGAACTCGCCTGCGGAGAAGTGGGAATTGGAAAAATGGCTGAGCCAGAGACCATATTCGAGTCCATAGTCGAGCATTTCGAAACGGCTCACGCGCTCGATGGCAAACGCGCGATCGTCACCGCCGGAGGAACCATTGAGCGGATCGACACCGTCAGGTATATCAGCAACTTCTCCTCAGGCAAGCAAGGCAAGGCCATTGCCTTAGCCCTCGCCAAAGCGGGAGCCAAAGTATCGCTGGTCGCGGGCGGCAATTGTTCAAAGACCGAATCGCATCCCAATCTGGAAGCCATCTTTGTTGAATCCGCAGAGGAAATGAGCCAAGCGGTCATCGAATTGCTGCCTGCAGACATATTTGTAGCCTGCGCAGCGGTTTGCGATTTCAAGGTCGTCAATCGAAATGATCGAAAAATCAAGAAGAGTGAAGGGCTCAACTTGGAGTTCGCCGAGAACCCCGATATAGTAGCTTCAATCGGGAATTTGCCGAGCGATGAGCGTCCAACTGCGGTGGTGGGCTTCGCCGCTGAAACAGAGAATTTGATAGACAATGCCAAGTCGAAACGGATCGCCAAAGGATGTGATCTTGTCGTCGCCAACGACGTGGGTGGAGGGGCTGTTTTCGGGCAGGATACAAACCAGGCGAGTTTCGTGTCCGCCTCTGGAGTCGAAGCGCTGGATCGCATGAGCAAAACCCAGCTGGGTAGACGCATTTCAGATTGGATCACCGACTTTCTTAAGCATTGAGGATCGGGACTTCGGCCGAGAACGCCAACTGGACAAGTCACCCGGAAAGATGATTTTCCTCGTCAAATTATCGTTAAACCAGCACGTATTCGACGTATGTTCTCTTTATCGGTCTTTTGTTCTCTCGTTGATTACGATCCACTCGATAACTATTTGAAGGCCCCCGCAAGGGAGTTCCTTCCCGTATCCCGAAAGATGCGTAAAAATGACTTCAACGACTAAGAGACCTATCAGTCTGCTTTTGGTAGACGACGACTCTGAGTTCACACAGTCAATCAGCTCACACGAATCGACTGCCCGGGAAGGCTGGACTGTACAGACAGCTCGGGATTGCAACGAAGCCCTGGACCAGCTCAACGAATCCAGAGCCGACGTTATCGTCACCAAGTTGAATCTTCCAGGAGATTCCGGGGATCTTCTCCTCTCGACGGCCAAACGCGAGTATCCGAATGCATTGCGTTTCCTTCTGATCGATCCCTTCGATCAATTTAGCGTTCAAAAAGGTACCGGGCTAGCCCATATGTATCTTGAAGCCCCCATAGAAGCGAGCGAGCTCGTCCGTTCCGTCAGCATCGTTCTCCGGACCCAATTGCGCATTCGCAAAAAGGAGGTTGTGGAGATAATCCGAGACACGAAAGAGCTTCATATCAACACGCAACCGATGCAGGAGCTTCTCACGACAACGTCCAATCCGGATTGCTCCCTGGAAGATCTCATACCGGTAATCTCCAAGCACCCTACCGCTGTCGCGACTACTCTACAAGTGGCTAACACAGCGTTCCTGGGGGCTGGTGGCCACGTAGACACCATCGAGCAAGCTATCCAGATGCTGGGAATGGACTACGTCCGAAACCTGGCCATTACGGAACTGGCCAAGAAGCAGCTCGAACTGTCCCCAGGAATGCAGGAGATAGCGAATGCCGTCCTTAAGCATTGCGTGGAAACGAGCCAATGCGGAACCCAGATGCAGCACTTCGGCGTTTCCGCCAAGCAGGTGCAAACCCTTTCAAGCATTACTTTGCTTCATGATTTGGGCAAACTCGTCCTTTTGGCCAACAAAGATGAGGACTACGCCGATCTAATGGGGCGATCGATCGAGAACAATCGTCCTTTGTGGCATCTTGAACAGGCCATTTACAACTGCGACCACGCTTCAATTGGGGCCTTTTTATTCGCGATGTGGGGATTGCCGGAAAACATTGTGAGAGCGACCGCGTGGCACCACGAGCCTGCCGATTTCGCGACCAACGAATTCTGCTACATCACGCTCCTGCACTTCTCCAATTGCGCCGCTAACATAAAGTTCGAGGTGCCTTTCTACTGCGGTGATGAATTGATCCCCGAAGTTGCGGAGAAGGTCGATTTGCCGTTGGACTACGTCAAAGAGCTCGATTAGTAAAGGTCCAACCGGGGAGGCCCCGAAGGCATCCATTGCAGCGCTCGCAAATGGTTGTATAGGCTTCCAGCCTGTTTAGGCTATCTCCATCCGAGGGCAGGATGCCTGTTCAACATTATAACTGTACGCTGGGGTATCGCCCGCCTCCGAATCCAGCAATGGAAACAAGCGTCCTGATACCCGCAACATATCATATAGCGACACGTTTCTTGCAAAGACGAGTCTTGCTGCACAATCGCGAAAAGCGCGATTCAATCCAGAGCGCCCCTGATGGCTTCGACGATGCTTTGGTGACTGTAATCCCTCTCAACGCGAGCTAAAGCCCGGGAACGTAGGCGACTCCAGAGTTCCTTATCTCTATAAAGCCTTTCACAGGCCGCTGCGAACTCGTCACCAGAACTTCCTGACAACATCTCGTCCGATTTCCAAGCAAGCTGCTCTTGCGCTAGTCGAGACCCGGCCACCGGAATTCCTCTGGAGGCCGCTTCGACGATTTTCAGGGGGATTCCCGCGGCAAACTGGGCTGGGGCTATGAATATCCTGCAGCGATTATACCATTCGTCCAAATCTTCAACGAAGCCTAAAAACCTCTCCGATTCGGTCTCATGCTCGCGAAGCTTATCCGAGTTGTATTTACCAATACAATACAAAATGACATCTTCATTCAATCGCTGGCGAATCAAAGGAAGAGCATTTTCGATGAAGTCGATCAGTCCCAACGCATTTGGGGCATCGTCGGAGTGAACGGCTCCCACAAACAGGATACCACTGCGTTGGTCGAAACTATTCGGCGACAACTTTGTTTCCGAATGGTGTCGCAACATGCGTATTTGAGGAAAGCCCAAAGCTTGGAACTGCTTTCGCTCTGTCTCCGATATAGCAAAAACGCAATCCGTTTCCATGGCGGCTCCTAGTTCTTCCTCCAAAAGGGACTTCTCCTCTTGTTGGGGAAGAGGCGTTCCCCGCAAACGGTTTTCATTTATTTCCCGATTAGCGAAAACAGCTTCCGCATCATAAATGACCCTTAGATCAGCTCGCAAGCGCTTGGACGCGAAAACCACCGGCCCCATGGACTTCAAATTATTCGGTCGGGAAAGGATCACCGCGTTATAGCGGTCTTCTCGGCTTTTCCAGAATTCGAGGAACCCAGATTCGCCTACGCCCAATGCCACTTCCACTTCTCTCGGCGTGTCTTTGTAGACATCTTCAAAATCGCTGGCCGTCCGAAAGGTTGGTAACAGCGTTACCGAATGTCCCAGCTCGATAAGGGCATTAAGCATAGCCCGCGTTCGAGGAAAGCCAGCCCCCATATGCGAAAAAGGCGGAGCATCTTCGATCCAAAGAATCCTCTTTCCCGAGGCCTTTTCAAAAAAAACTTCAGTCGGGTAGGCGCTTTGCGTGGGCAGCGATGCTAGAGCGGTTTCATGTCGATCCAAAAGGATTTGGCGATTTGCCTCTAGCAATTGGGCGCAATGCTCCCGGGGATGCCTATACTCTAGGCTGCGCTGAACCTGAAACTCCGGGTCGTATATAATCTGGTTGCCGGACCCGGCAATACGGAGACAAAGGTCCACATCCTCGTAGTATTCATCTGAATAAGACGGTTCGAACCCCCCTATTTCGTCAAACAGATCTCGACGAACCAGCAACGCAGCTCCCGAACAGTAAGCTACCGCTCGCTCATACTGAACTCGAAAATCATCGGGGTTCCAGCCACGGCCAAAGGACCGGCAATATCCCGATTCGAATAGCAACCCACCGGCTTCAATCAAACTACCTCCAAAATCGGTGAGCATACCACCAACCGCCCCTGCCCGCCGAAGCGTTTCTAACCGCCGCTCAAGATTGGCCAAAGATCTCTCCATCAATCGAGCGTCGTCTTTCATAAAAAGCAGCGATGGAGCCAGGGCCAGGGTCACTCCATCGTTCCACGCTTGGGCGAATGATTCTATTTCATCCACTCGATGAAAGCGTATCCCATCCAATCGAGACTCCAATTCAGGGTATCTTCGAAGGCAGCCCTTTTCTGCAACAACAATGGTCTCGAAACTTTCCGCTTCTCCAAGAGATAATCCGCGCAAACCGTTCAACAAATATTCGGGAGGATTTCTAAACGGTATGATTATGGATACATGGGGCTTTGCTGAACACGGCAAGCACATCGTCTCGCCCGATTCCAGGAAAGCCTCATACAGCTGGAGAGGAGCGGGCGCGCTATTGGCAGAATCGTTGAAAGCAGCTTCTGGCATGAAGAATGCGACGCTGCGATCACACCCATCGGCCACTTACTTGCAAGCCTAGATCTCTTCTCGGGCTTGGACCAACGAAAAGGATAAAGGGCCTAAGACTCGGATTCGCTATTCGATGTTGAAGTCGAATTTTCCTCGGGAAATTTCTTTTCGTAAGTCTTCGCGATAGCTTCTTCGAGCTCAACAGGCTTAAATGGCTTTGTCAGATAGTCATCCATCCCCACTTCGTAGCACTTCTCCCTATCTTCTCGCATAGCATTGGCAGTCAAAGCGACTATACGCGGCCTTTCTTCACCCCACTCGGCGATTACTTGACTCGTAGCTTCTAGACCATCCATATCTGGCATTTGAATATCCATGAAGATGAGATCGTAGGAGCCTTCTTCCAATGATTTGATGACTTCCAGACCATTATTCGCCACATCAATCTTGTAGCCCAGCTTCTTGAAAAGCCGCGTAGCTACTTTCTGATTAACGAGATTGTCTTCGGCTAAAAGGATAGACATCGGCATCCGCTCGCCCAGCTTCTCCGTGGATTTCTCCGCTTTCTTGACAGTAGGCTCTGCCTTGCCAACCGACTCGAGCAGATGCCGCTTGGTACTCGCGAGCTTGCTGGGCTTGAGCTGCGACATAATCTTGCCCGGCAAATCGCCACTCGTATGGACAGATCCTCGCGGCCCGCACAACACGACCGGCAACTCGGCCACACCACATTGCTTACGTACGGCTTCGATAGCCTCGTCACCGCTCAGTCCATCAATGCCAGACCCGACGAAGGCCAAAATTAGCTGATCGTGCTCGATATCCACTTCCTCGATACATGCGACCGATTCGAGTGGAATTGGAATCGCCCCAGCGGTTTCAACTTGGCTGCTTAGCGATGCTCGGCTGAACTCCTTGTGCTCGATAACCAAAGCTTTCTTGCCCTCGAAATCGTTTAGCCCGCTTCCTTCCGAAATTAGCGTCCCAATCGCGGATTTACTGAAGACCACAGTAAAATGGAAAGTGGAACCTTCATTGATGACACTTTCCACCCACATGGTTCCACCCATCAACTCAGCCAAGTTCTTGCTGATCGATAGCCCCAGACCCGTACCGCCATATTTCCGAGTGGTCGACGCATCTACTTGGCTAAACGAATCGAAAAGCCTGCCAACTCGATCCTCGGGGATGCCAATCCCAGTGTCCTGGATGGAAAAATGAGCTATCAACTGATTATCGTCTTCCTCTACTTTGCCAACCTTTATGCACACTCCGCCCTTGGAAGTGAATTTAACCGCGTTGCCGACGAGGTTAACGATTACCTGGCGCAACCTTGTGGGATCGCCGAGAAGGGAAGTTTCGATACCGCTATCAATAACGTAGGCGACATCCAGACCCTTTTCGGTAGCTTGCAGAGCCAACGTATCGACTGCCTCTTCTACGCAGTCCCTCAGATCGAAAAGAATGCTTTCCAATTCGAGCTTCCCAGATTCGATTTTCGAAAAGTCGAGAATATCGTTGATCACGACCAGCAGCGCTTCACTGCTAGCCCGAATTGTATCCACACATTCACGCTGCTCTTGTGTCAGATCCGTGTCACTGACAAGACCCGTCATACCGATGATGCCATTCATAGGCGTGCGAATCTCGTGACTCATGTTGGCCAGGAAATAGCTCTTGGACTTGTTCGCCTCTTCCGCTTCTAGCATAGCTGCCCGAAGCTTTTCCTCTGACCGCTTCTGTTCCGTGATTTCGTGAAAGAACCAAACGCGTCCATACGACTCGCCTAGAGGCGAGCAGATGGGGAAAGACGCTTGCTCGAAAATACGGCCATCCACCAGTTCCAGAACATCTTTGATGGTTTCGGTCTCGCTAGCCGAAATAGAACAGACCTTATCAAGGAACGCCTTCGGCTCTGGCGTAAGTTGCGAAGCCATTTCCCAGACCTTTCCAGGATCGCCAGCATCCATCACAATCGGTGACAAAGACCAGATCTCGTGGAATCTCTTATTGTAATTGGATACAATGCCTCGCTCGTTCACTACGAGGATACCGTCAGTAGACGCCTCCGACTGGGCTTTTAGAACCGAGTTGTATCGCTTGAGAAGATTCTGGCGCCGCTTGCTATGAGTGACATCCGTGCCCGTAGCTACTATAGTAGTTATGTGCCCATTTTCGTCCCGCACAGCGACGGTCCGGAAATAGACGTCGATCAAGCGACTGGATTCGGTAGACATCTGCACATCCCCCTGCCAATGCCCATACTCCTGGGTTTCCTGAACGATCTTTTCGAAAATTCCTGGATCTTCGAACAAAACCACTGCTCCACCGGAATTGTTAAGCTGGTCAACCGAGTCGTATCCAAGAACGCTGACAAATGAGTTATTGTGATATACGCCCTGGCCCTCGAGGCTAATCATCAGGATAAAGTCGCTGGAGACTTCTACCGCCGCTGATACCATACGCAGACGTTCTTCCGACTCTTTGCGAAGGGTGACGTCTTCAAAAATTCCATACCAAATAGTCGAGCCATCATGAAGCTTTTCCGGAATAGCTTTGGTCGATACCCACTTCTGCTTTCCGTTGGCCCCCTTGACGCGATACTCCAAATATAGAGGATTAAGGTGCTTAGAGGAAACTTCGAGGCTCTCGTACACCCGCTCTAGATCCTCAACGAAAACCGCTCCCATGGCGTTAGACGCGTCTTTCATGACATCATGAGCCTCTACACCTAGGAGTTCCTTGATTTTCTCGCTTATAAACGGGAAGGAAGGCTCCCCATCTTGGTTTATTTCCAAATGGAAATATACACCGGGCACTTGGGAGCTCAAGCGCTCCAGCTCGTTCGAGCTGCTTTCCAGCTCTTGCTCAATACGGCGAGATCGCGTTACGTCTTCGACTACTAGGATCGTTTCGCTGTGACTGGCATTCCTTGTCGACAAAACCACGGTCTTAGTCTCCTCGTCCAATTCGAATGTCGATTCGCGGCTTGAGGGACCGCTCTTGCTGGTCGCTTGTTCGAGAAACCTTTCCAGCTCCAGGTCTTGGAAGATCGGGCAGACCGTGCCTAAAGCCTTTCCCTCAACCCTAATGGAATCTATACCGAGAATATTCCGAGCCGCCCGATTGATAAACCGGATTTGCCAATTCTTTGGCGCTTCGTCCAAGCCTCCGTCGCATTCAAGGCTGATAATTCCGTCGGTCGAACGATCTAAGGCTCCAGACAAAGCAGATTCGTTTGCCGAGGGAGCCAACCCAATTGGCTGCAAAATCCAAAGCGATTCGCCATCACCCATAAAGGACCGATGTACTTCGAAAGTTTGAGGACCCTTCTCTGAAGGAGACGCTAACGGGAATGTCGCCGTTCCATTCGGATTTTCATTCGAGGCATTCCAATTCCGGAAATAGGCTTCTAATGGCGTGTCTACCAGGGATTCTGGATCAGATGAATTAGCCAGTAATTCGCTAGCCGCTCGATTAGCAAAACAGATGCGTCCCGCTTTGGTAATAACCTGAGCCGAGGGAGACTTTTGAAAGATCTCTTTGAATTGTGGGCCTTTAGATTCCATGAGGCGCTAAAGTGGATATTGACGTCGCTTAATTAAGGTTTGCCCCTCCACATGTCTGAATTCCGCACCCGCAGATCACGATTTTCGACCCGTTTCAAGACTCCCATTAGTTTCGGCAAAAACAGGGTAGACCTTAGAGATTCTCACTTGAGGAGATCGAATTCTGACAATGCGGTCTCTTTTTGCCGACCCCTTCGGGCATCCCAGCCAAATCGGAAGGCCAGGCAGAGGGCCGATGGGCAGGGTTTGCTAGCCAGTCGCTAGTTTGAAATATCGAATATTCTGTGGAGCCGAAGCAGCTCGATAACCGACTGTACCGGGGGCTGCACGCCCTTAAGCTTTAGATTGGGCTCGTCACCAGAAAGCCGCTTGTAGACACCCAGCAGAGCTCCCACACCAGAGCTATCGATAAAGTCCACCTTTTCGAAATCCAGCTCTACTCGACTCACCTCAGGTGACCAGATCGCTTCGAAATGCTTCTTGAAGTCTCGCGACGAGGAAGCGTCTAGTCGATTGATGCCAAGAGCGGCGTGCAAAACGCCGTCCTCGATTTTGCCTTCGATTATTGGACTCATTTGGAACTGGTTTGGGAATAGGTTTCGCTCGATCCGTCTATCGCGATCCTGAGCTCATCTTTTTACAACGGCCATAACATTGACTCCCTTAAACGAAGATTATCGCTTTTGAATATCCGTTTTAAGCCGATCTACGAAGAAAGATCGGTCTATATGAAAAACAATTCCCACGAATCCGATTCGGAACTCACGGCCTACTGGGCGGACGCGGCAACAGCCTCCGGCAAGTTTCGCAACATTCTCAGGATTCGCTTCAAACGGTTGACTTGGATAGCCGTCGTTGGCGCGGCATCCGCCCTTAAACGCATATTCGATATTGTAGTGTCGGGTCTGGCCCTGATATGCCTTTCCCCCATATTCGCGGCGACCGCGTTCTTAATCAAGCTAGAGGACCGAGGACCCATCTTCTTCAAGCAGAACCGGATCGGGTTCAGAGGAGACCCTTTTTTGATATGGAAATTCCGCTCTATGGTTACCAATGCAG
>JAYZHU010000179.1:0-14078 GCA_036166175.1 Verrucomicrobiota bacterium
GGGACCGGCTGAGAAGGCTCGTAGCCGACCCTCGTGTATTTGGGCGTAGCGTAATACGTGACGCCAGAGACGACCGCCGCCGCTAGGATCAAAAGAAAAACGATCAGCTTTAGCGGAAGGGTGTTAGACCACTTTGGAAAAACATTAGACATGTCGCGAAATTCGTTGTCGCTCTAATTAGACGCCTTTTTCGTACGGCGATTGGTCAGCATTTCCCTCTGGGAACGGCTTGAGGATTCGGCCGCAATGCGATTACGGCCCGGCTCCTTCTTTGATTTGCTAGATTCGCCCCCAGCCAATTCGGCAATGTAAAGGCCCCTATAGCCGCGGCAAACACCTTGGCTAGGAAATTTTTTCGAGAATTTTCGGAATTCACTATTCTAAGGAAGGTCGGTTTTGAATTCCGGAGTGAAGGCAAGCCCATCTAAATAGCAACGAAAATGTGGCCCCTTTTCCCGTCTTGGAGAACGGTTATTAGACGATCGCTACAGCAGAGTTCGGAATTCTAATAATTACGCTCTGAATACCAAGACCAGATACAAATCTGGCGATCTTAATCCGGCTTCCTCAGTGTATGAATTGGCCATCCTGCATCCTCAAGATGCGATCGCACTTGCCCGCCAATTCAGGATTGTGTGTAACGATTAAAACAGCCTGACCCTTCTCTTTTGCCAATTGCGTTAGCGATTGGAAAACCATTAGCGAATTTTTAACGTCGAGGTTTCCCGTAGGCTCATCGGCTAGCAAAACGCTCGGCAAGTTTGCGAGAGAACGGGCAATCGCCACGCGCTGTTGCTCTCCACCGGACAATTGCGAAGGTAGCCGGTGCGTCTTATCGCACAAACCAACATCGCTCAGCAGTGAACGGGCTCGATCTTCCATTTCCTGTTCGGCCAATCTTCCCAGCTTCCGCATTGGCAGCATGACGTTTTCCGCTGCGCTGAATTCCGGGAGTAAAAAGTGGAACTGAAATACGAAACCGATTTGCTCTCCTCGTGTGCGGGTGTGGGCTCCATCTTGATCCGGTGGAATCTCTTCCCCTTTGATTAGTATCTGTCCCGAATCTTGGCGATCCAACAGTCCGAGTAAATACAGTAGCGTGCTTTTCCCGCAACCGGAAGGCCCAACGATCGCGGATACTTCCCCCTGATAGAGTTTGAGATTAACTCCGCGCAACACGTGCACCCTCATCTCCCCTTCACCCAAATGCTTGTGAAGATCTCGACACTCCAAGGCGATACTCTTCCCTTCCGACTCAATCGTCTCGCTCACGTTGCTGTCCCTCTAATCACATCGCCTGGCACTAGCCTTCCCGCCCGCCTCGCAGGAGCTAGACTGGCAACCATAACGATCACTATCGCGGCTACTACCGCCTGAATATAATGCCACACGGTGGACTTAACTTGGAAATATTCGGTGGCGAAAATGCCAGAGAGCGGCATAGGCAATCTCGATATTCCGTAGGTGATCAAGGCTCCTAAAAAACAGCCCAATATAGCCCCCCAGAAAAGAACAATCGCGCCCTGCCAAAGAAAAATATTCGAGATGTCGCCCCGCGTGTATCCCATCGATCGAAGGATAGCGATTTCCCGCGTTTTATCCATGACGATCATGAATAGAGTGCTGAACATCCCTAAGCCGGATACAATGATGATTGTGGATACCGTTATCGCAGCTGAAAGCTTCAAGGTCTTAAAAAGCTGCATCCACGACTTCTCTCGCTCCTGCCAGGGTGCCGTAAAGTGATTGGCAACGCGCTCGATTACTTCCGCATCTACGACAGCATGATCGCGATCGAAAATGCTTACCTGGATAAAGCTAACGCCATGAGGCTTTTTCAGCAGAGATCGAGCGGCGCTCGTGTGCATAAAAACGCGCGTTTTGTCGAGATCCGATACACCGGTTTCAAATATAGCGGATATCGTAAATCGCCGTTGCTGATCGATTGCTCGAATGATGACTGATTCCCCTACGGTTACATCGAGCCGGCCTGCCATTTTGTGCCCCATAATGATCCCCATCGGGGCCGTCCGGAAGTCGACAAGAGACCCGTGTTGTATTTGGTCTTCCAATGCAGATACGGCGATATGGTCGTCTAAGTTAATGCCATACACCTGGCCATTGTCCTTCCGCAATGGGCTCTGCAATTGTATGCTCCCCTTGATAACAGGAGAAGCCGCTTCTACATTTTGTAGCTCCATTATCGACTCGATTACCTTGTCGGGGTGCTCGACCCCTTCGACGAAACGGCGGTTCTTTTCGTCGGTTATGAAAAAATTAGTATGATCCCCTTTCGATGTGGAGGCGGCGACGAACACATAGGAATCCTGAATTCGATCCTCGATTCGAATGGCTCCATCCGTTCCCAGGATCGTCTCGATAAAAAGCTCTTGATAGCCGCTAAGCTGGGCCTGAGTGGAAATAAAGAACCCCACCCCAAACACGATGCCTGCTAGGCTCATCAACATGGATCGCTTTTTTGCCAGAAGAAATCGGATCGCTATTCTAATATTGGGTGACATCTCTTTCGAGGAATGGATGGTTTAGCTATCAAGAGGCCATTGTCTGAACCCATTGACCACAAGCCTAATTTCAAGTTTCCATTCCGCCTTGCACCAACTGCTAATGTTTCGCTATTTTCGACTGCAGCTCAAGCTTGCGATACTAGCGCTCTACGAATCGCTTGCCGGCCGAGCCGCTTAGCCAGCGTCCGTACCCTCGCAGCCGCTACAGCATCGCGTTCACGGGTCTGCAGACATCGTTGGTTATCTGGAGGTCGGAGAACGCTCCTGCAGAAGCATTGAATCTCTTCTTGAGACGACGGGGTGCCGGTCAAAGGATGCCAAGTGCATGCTCGATTTCGGCTGCGGATCAGGCAGGACAATTCAAAAAATACATCCCAAAGGCCATGATCGTGTTATGGGAATCGATATCAATCAAACAGCCATCCGCTGGTGCCAGTCAAACCTACCAGGCTATCAATTCGAACACGTCGACCCCGACCCGCCGACGTCGCTGCCGGACAGGTATTTCGATTTGATATACGCCATATCTTTATTTACTCATTTGAATGAGGAGATGCAATTTAGCTGGCTTTCGGAAATAGAACGCCTTCTGGCTACAAATGGAATCTTCGTTACTTCCTTGCACAAAGACTACCACCGCGCCCTTAAAGGGAGGAACATCGATTTGGAACAGGTATACAGATTTGTCGATTCCAAGCGAAAATGGTTTAAGCCAGATGGCCTACCTGAATTCTACCAGGATGCCCAACATACGAAAACCTACGTATTCGAACGCTGGTCACAATACTTTCGGATCGTGGATTTCGTTGAGCGAGGTATCGCCGATTACCACGATGCCGTCATACTGGCCAAGTCCTGACTGGCGTTCAACCCGTTGAAAGCGAATTACTGAGCTGAAACACGGCAGAAATGATCCCAAAGGCGATCATTCCCACCATCCCGAAAACCCCTAATAGGACACCCGTTGAAATAACGCCTAACATGGTCTTAACGAAACGGTCGATCATCTCGGTATATTGTTGAGACATTTGCCTCAGACCCGGAACTACGTCACCCGTGTTTTCGCCCACCGCAAAAACGTCTAGGGCCATATCATCGAAATAGCACGTCGACTTAAAGGCGGAAGACAATGCAACCCCTTCCGTAACTTTGACTCTGGCTTCCCCAAAGGCTTCACGCAGGGCGACATTCGACAGCGAACGCTCGGCCATTGCCAGGGCTTGAACCATTATGATGCCATTTTCCAAGAGGAGCGACAGCGTCTGGGTGAATTGCAGGATCTGCATATCACGGATGATTTTCCCCGCTGCAGGAACACGAAGGGTTATCGAATCGAATTTATGGCGACCGGCATTCGATTTCCGCCACGAAATTAATCCGCCGACTACGAGAGCGATGCCGATAGCCGCAATCCAGCCGTATTTCAGCAACCCATTGGCCGAAGCTATAAGCAAAGTAGTCGATGCCGGCAAGTCGCTCCCGAGAGATTCCAACAACCCCTCAATCCTGGGAAGCAAGCTGAACAAGAAAAGGAATACCAAACCAATCGCAACGACGATGAGAAAGCAGGGATAAGACAAGGCAGCTGCCAGCTTGCCGCGGATCGCCTTTTGCTCTTCCATGCTTTCGACGATGCGAGCCAGCACTTTTTTGAGGTTTCCGGTAGCTTCACCCGCCTGCACCAAACTGACTGCACTCTCGTTGAAAACCTTAAGCTGTTTTCGCATGGCTTCTGACAAGGACCGTCCTTGCCGCAACTCATCCCAAAGTTGAGTAGCCAAATACTTCTGTCGCGGATCGCTCATCCGCGAACTCATCATTCGCAGTGCATCCGCTGACTGGATACCACAATTTAGTAATTCGCGAAGTCCTGAAAGAAAAGGCAAGGCAACGCTCCGATTGAGTGAAACCTTGCTATCCTTGCTGGCTTTTGTCGCGAAGAGACCGGAAAGCCCTAGCCCGCTCTTCTTTTTGGGTACCCCTGCCGCGGCTTCTTGGACCGAGAGCGGCCGCAGTTTTTGAGCGACTATCTTCTGCAGTGCCGCTTTGCGGTTAACCGCATCGATAGACCCACGTATGGATGTCCCGCTTGGATCTTTGGCGCTGTAAGTAAAATTGGGCACGAGTTCTGAAAAATGAAAGTAGAATTAAGACCGAAGAAGTAAGAAATTACGTTCACATCGCAGGAACGGCGTTAAATTGCGAATTGGACAAATCTCATCGCGGTGTAAAGCCGCTCCTAAATGATCTGATGACAAACCAGTTTCCCCCAATTCAACTTCTTCGTTCTTCCTTCATAATTCATAGTTCACCTCATCCTTCTTTGATGGATATGGTGCGGACGACTTCTTCCAAGGTTGTCGAGCGATTGAGGGCAAGATTCCAACCCGATTCCCCCAAGGTCACCATGCCGCCTTTACGCCCGATCTCTCTCATTAGCGGGGCAGCCTCACGATTAACGATAGGATCGTGCAGCTCTTCAGATACTCTGAGAATCTCATAAATTCCGATACGCCCTCTGTATCCAAGATTTCGACAACGTTCGCATCCGACTGCGATTGGCATTTCTGTTACGCCGTCGAGGGCGCTTTCTGGCATGTCGAGAACTTTCAAGGCGTCCAATCCCGCAAATCGATCCAAGGGCCTCATTTCAAAACAATCTTGGCAAAGCCGCCGCAATAAACGCTGAGCTATGACCATCTCAACACCCGAGGCGATAAGAAATGGCTCGATCCCCATATCGGTCAATCGCGTGATCGCTCCAGGAGCGTCATTCGTGTGGAGCGTGCTGAATACCAAGTGGCCGGTCAGAGATGCCCGGACGGCTATGTCCGCCGTTTCCCGGTCTCGAATTTCCCCAACCATAATTACGTTGGGATCTTGACGCAGTACATGCCTCAACGCCTCGGCAAACCCAAAGCCGATTTCAGTCTTAACCTGAATCTGATTAACGCCTGGCACTTCGTATTCGATCGGATCTTCTACAGTTATGATCCGCTTGTCTTCCGAATTGATCTTACGGATGAAGGCGTTGAGCGAGGTCGATTTGCCCGAGCCGGTAGGTCCGGTAACCAAAATGATGCCATGCGGCAAACCAAGCACACGATCTATCTTCCGCTGATCCTCATCGGACATACCAAGCTGCTGTAAACTTAGCGGGGCGCTCTTCTTATTCAGCAAGCGAAGACTGATACTCTCCCCATACATAACCGGCATGGTGGATAAGCGGATGTCCAAAGTCGTTTCCCCCGTCTTCAAATTGATACGCCCGTCCTGCGGCAACCGGCGCTCGGAAATATTGAGCCTCGCCATGATCTTCAAACGGGAAACAATAGCGTCCTGATATTTCCTTAAATTATCCGGCACAGGAACGGATACCAGCAACCCATCGATACGATAGCGAATACGCAGTTCCTCTTCCATGGGCTCGAAATGGATATCCGTAGCTCCATCCTCGACAGCCTGATGGAACACTTCGTTGACGAAACGAATGATAGCCGCGTCCTCATCCTCTTCCTCATCGACCTCGGCGACTATCAAGTCGTCGTCTATATCGAAGGATTCATCCAGACTTTCGGCGCCCACCCCAAGATTTTGCGTAATGAATTTTGAAATACGATCGGGGTTCGCCACTTGCCAAACCGGACGTTGACCGCAAGTCGCGTACACCCAATCATCCATGATCGATTCGACAGGCCAGCCGGTGGCTAACGTTAGGGAATCGTCTTCTTCCTCCGTTTTGATGGGCACGCAATGGAACTCGTGCAGAATTCTTAATGGGATCGAATTGAGCCGATCCAAGTCAAAGGTTTCTGGGTCGGCTATGGCCAATCCCGTATACTCGCTTAAGTCGGCAACCAAGGCGCTCAATTCTCGGTTCTCTAGATCGGCTATCCGTTCCAATCGTTCGGATCGCCTCATTCCTTGGATTTCCGAGCGGAGCTCTTCGTTTAGCCTGCGTGTATCCAAAAAGTCTAGCTCTGCTATCGCCATATCCACTAGTTTGAACCTCGAGGATCGTCCTCTATGATGTCTCGCCGCAAAGCTCGCCGGCGACGGATTTCCTCGGCAACACGCTGCATGCGCTCCCGTACTTCTTCATCGCTCGCGGCTTCGATATTGGGATTCGCGGGCTGCCTTACCGGGTTCGCTGTCGCTGTTGTCGGGGTCGGGCGCTGAGCCGCCCTTTGCGGAGCCCGCTGAGGCGTTTCCGCCAAAGCGATTATATCAGCGTCCTTTAAACTAAGATTACGAGTTAGTCCGTTCTGTCTGACGACGATCGTCTCTTCACCGGGCTTGCTACCACGATCATACCGCACAAGTTTAAACCCATCTTCGCCATCCACGTCTTGGTTCAACCGATAGCTCTTCTTCGATTTGGTGTCATAAAGACTCACCCAGGCTACTCCGCCGATTTCGATCACTCCACGAAACTCGACCGAGTCCAAAGGAGTAACCGGTGTCGCTTTCGGTTGGACTTTCGGCTGGACGTTTTGGGAGGGCGGGACAAACGGCGACGCCGCTTCCTGGGCGTTGAGCGGAGTCCATCCAATGAGGATGAGCACCAAAGTAAAACGTTTCCAGTTAAACTCCATTATCCGATATTAGCGTTTTAGGGCTTTCTAACAACTGCATCTTTGTCGCGCTTTTCGGAATTGCCCGAATGCCCATCTCGTTCCGCCTTTTTACTAAGACTGAAACTTCCCTCCTCGATGTAGTCGTCAATCTGCGGCTGAATTGGGTGGACGTTCATCTTTTCCATGGCGTCTTCGTTCGCATCCTTTGAATCCCGAATCACTTTGGGTCGGATAAAGACCAGTAGCTCCCGTTTCTCGAAATCGACGCCACGGCTCCTGAAAATGTTGCCCAGCACCGGAATTTCTCCGAGGACCGCCACCCGGTTGACGTTTTTCGTCTCTTTGCTCCGTTGCATACCCCCGAGCACAACCAACCCATTGTTTTCTACGCTGACAAAGGACACCATTTGGCGACGGCCAATGATCGGCTGTTCATTGTTGTTGATCGTGACGAACCCATCGATGTCGTTTACTGACTGATCGACCTCCAGCTGGATTACATCATTAGGGCCGATCAAAGGTTTAACTTTCAGTTCGATGGCGATATCCTGATACTGAACCGTTTCCCTAACCGATGTACTTAAGGTGTTATCCGTGGTCGTCCCAGTCACAATCGGGCGTTGCTGACCAACCGTAAAGGTGGCCTCCTGATTATGGGTAGTGAGCAGAGTTGGTATCGATAGAATCCTTACGTTGCTATTGGTCCGAGCCGCGTTGAGGATGGTGTCGAAAGTGAGGTTGGTAATCACCCCGGTGCGCGAATCTAAGTTGAAGCTGACATTATTGGAGCTTATCCCAAGAAGATCTAGGCCCTGCAAATTGGTGATATTGGGTTCGCCATCGGCTTCGTTCTGAGTGTAGGTGCCCGAAATCGATTCCATTCCAGAATTAGCATCATTGTCCAAGTTCACTTCCGCGATAATCACTTCGATACGTACTTGAGGCAGCAATACATCGATTTTGGCGACAAGCTCGGTCATCAATTCCAAATCACTACGCGTACCTGAAATTATTAGGGCATTGCTTCGCTCGTCCGCTTCTATGGTCATGAACTCGCTGAACTGGCTATCGCGATTCTCGAAAGTCGAATTTACGGCACTGTTAACCTGCTGCTGCAAGGCCGGACTGGCCACTTGTTGTTGTGGGCGAGAATTCTGATTGATGCTTTGCGGGTTGCCCTGCCGAGTCTGCCGATTGCTTGCATTCGCGTTGGCTTGAGATCTATCGTTGGATTCAGAATCGGTAGATCCGCTAACGAAACTGCTTAACAAACCGGCCACTTCAGTCGCTTCGGCATGGTTGAGAACGATTACTTCTATCCGTGTTGCCGGATCCGATTTGATGTCGAGTTTCTCGATTATCTCATCGAAGAAAGTCATATTGGCTGGCTCGGACATTATGATTAACTGGTTCGTTCGGTCATCCGCCGCGATTGCCGTATTGGATCCGAACAAAATCTGGTTGGGGATTGCCCCTTCACCGCCCACGTTGGCAGTGGGAGTAAAACGCGCCACCTGATCGCCCTCGCCTCGCTGGCCCCGAACTTGGCCTCGGTTATTATTGGAACTGTTATCCTCCGTTCCGAAATTCGCTCTGGCTGCGTCGATCAGCCCCTGAATCTGTTCGGCAACTTCGCTCGCCTGGGCGAATTGAAGCGTGTAGAATTGCGTCGTCACATTCAATCGGCTCGGTTTATCCACTTCCGATACCACATATTCAAGGCGCTGCAAGTTGCTGATCGTATCGGTAACGATAACCGCATTCGAATTCTGGAAGGGAATAATGGTACTGAAATTCGGACTCAGGAACGGCTGAATCTGGGATTGAAACGTTTGCGAGTCCAAATACTGGAGACGAAATAGCTTACTGACGACTTTCCCGCTCGGAGCCCGATCCTGAAGCGAATCGATTTCCAATTCGGGAGCTTCGGTACGAATGGTGTTGATAGCGACCACCTTAAGAAACTTCTCGCCCAAAGGCGTCACTCCAATTCCATTGATGCTCAGCAAACTCTCGATAGCGAGCACAGCCTCACCCAAGGTCATGTCGCCTCTGCTATCGAATGTGAACTCTGGAGTGGGCAAAGCCATTGGCCTTATGACCGATCGGCCAGTTAGCGTTTCCAGATGATGAAGCACACTCACGAGCGGCTCGCCCCTCCATAGGATCCTCACCGGATCGTCTTCGTTCGCGGTTTGAGGAGCATTCGCGTTGTCTTGGCCAAAGCTTGTCAATGCCAACAAACCGGCAGTGGTTAGAATCGAAATGCTTCTCGATCCGAAAATTCGTATCCAATTTATCATGGCGTATATTCGATGGATTTCAATTCCATTTTCACATCGAGAAATTGAGGTGTCCGTCTCTGGGCTTGAATGGTAATCTGCTGCAAGGAGACATAAGGAAGGTTGGTTTTTATCTCATCTGTGAAATCGATGAGCCGGTTGTAATTGGCTTTCCCCAAATCGATGGTGAAGGTGTGGAAGGAAAGGGGTCTGCCTGCACTCGAGCGCGGCGTGTTTATTTTGAAGTCGGCGAATCCATATTTCCGAATGAGATCATCGATTCGGGCATTGACCTCATTTACGGACGGAAGTTCTGAGAGATTGATATCTTTAATAAGGGCGTTGTACTGCTCGGCCGTCGTTTCCTTGGTAGCGATCTCGTTTCCCTGATTTTGAGCAGTGAAATTGGCTACCCGAATATCGTAGCTGGCCGTTCCGTGCCGTTCCATTTGGAATGAGAACCACACGCCCAGCAAAGCTCCAATAAAGAGTACCATGAGAAGCTTCTCCCGCATCGATAGCCGGAAGAATCTTATTCTCGCGAAGGCGGCCCAGTAGCCAGAATTAGCAAAAGTAACGGAACCTCTAGCCATTGCTCACTACCTCCTCCCCTTCGCCTCTATTGGGAAAGGCTCCAATCTTGAAATTCAGGAGAGCCGTAAATGTCGTACCGCCTGGCCGGCTCTGAATATTCTGCAATTCTACGGTTTCGATCTTCACGAATCGCTCAAGGCGAGCCTTAAACTGGTTTGCCTGTCCATTGCTGGTGGCATTGGCTAGAACTATTAAGCTATTGGGGCCATTCGTTTCCACTTTCGTGAAAACCACCGAATTAGTTCGAAAAGGCTCGATGGCTACGAGCATATCAAAAGGGATCAGGTCCGATTCGCGGAAGCTAAGAAGCTCATTGATCGTCGTCTTCTGGGAAACGATTTCTTCGACCAGCGGAGCTTGCTCCTCATTCCAGTCCCTCCTCAGCTCCAGATACACTTTCTCCGCAAACCATACGAATTCGCCCGCCATCAGAAGCCCGATTACTGCCGCCATCCCAATGGCAATTCTCCAAATTAGATAATTGCGACGCTCCTCCATTTGCACGCGCTCGACTGTTTCCGGGTCACGCAAGTCCATTCGCCACATACTGTCACGGTCCACCTCGGCAACGATCTGACGATCTTCCTCCGTAGCTCGCAATTTTAGGACCTTTTTGTCGATGGTGATTCGAGAGCTAGCTTTCCAAAATCTGATAGATCCTACGGATCGCTCCGCCTTGAGCTTCGCCGAGACTCTCTCCAAATCGGGCCATTCGGCCCCCTCATCGATACCCTCGTCACTCTTCGGAGTGGATTGGAAATAGAGTGGAAGCTCCGAAAAAGAATCGAATTCGAGATAAGTGAATGAGGATTCGCCCTCGATTAGCAGAGGAGTCTTATCATCCAATCCTCCAGTCAGCAGACCGACGCTGAATTCCGGGATCACCGCCTCCTGCTCTTCCCAACTGGTCGCGACTGAACGTTCGAAGCTGCGTCTGTAAGCAGCGTAGAGAAATGCGAACGAGCGGGAGGCATCGATCACGAAACCGAACTGCAGGTGCTCCAACGGAAATGGGGATAAGGATTCCAACTGCAATTGCAGGAAGCTATCCAGCTCCTCGCTCTCGACATCTCCGGGGATTTCCACTCGGCGGCAGAAAAACGAATAACCTTGGGCCATCGCCGCCCTTAGAGTCAGCGACCTTTGATCTGGAGGGTTTGTTGATGCTTCTGGCACAGTGATTTAGGATCCTTCAGGAAGGGCTGGCATTATTCATACCCGGCTCCTCTTTGAGCTCAAGGAAAAGGAACGGATATTCTAATTCCCCGGTTTCACCATTTTCCGATGTCTCTAAATCGGTGCTGAGCGTACCAATCAAGCTATATGAGCTGCCTTTTTCCTGAACCGTAACCTTAACCGTTAGGAAACTTATTTGTTGCGATAGAGGCGCTCCTCGTTCTGTCTCTCCAATGACATCGCTCAACTCACCCCCATTGGCAAAATAGTTGTCATCTTCAGTGCCTGGCTCCCCATCCAGACCCGCCAGATATTCCTCAATCGTTTCTATCTGAATCTCATTGAGACCAGCCAATGAAAGCAGTGCCAGAGGTTTCGCTGAATTCACATTCATCACTTGCACCGGATAGTGCGTAACCACGTCGGAAAGCCTGTCGAAATTTTCGTTGGGAACCCCATCCTCATTGAAAAAGAGTTCGCGAAAGCCAATAATCGACGATAACTCGTCCAGTGAAGCGAGTGGCTGGTTAGAGGGATGCATATCGAAATTCGTAGTGCTGTATTCCCGCGACTCCGCTCCATCTATTCGAGCCTCGTCGTCCTCGTCGATCCAGTCCAGGAGCGTATTCGCCAATGTCTGGCTGACATCCAGATCGAAACCCATTTCGTCGAAGAGAAGAAAAAGCGATCCTTCATCGAGTTCGTTGATACTAAGTTTGGCGGACTCGTCTATAAACTCGATCTTCACGTTCAGACCTTCTGGCACCTCAATCTGCGCATATTCGAGAGGATTCGCCCACCCTTGAGCTGGAGCATAAATCGCGTTGTCGATAGCTTTCACGTCAGCAAGCACCGCGACCGCTATTTCCAAGTAGGACCAAGCATGGAGCCTGAGCCTGGATCGCTCTACGTAGTAGCCTTCCCCTTGGATTTCCACGTTTGCCCGTTCTACAAACTTAGTTAGCACATAGCTAACTATTATAATAAGAACCAACACCATCAATAAGATTGATCCGCGCTTCTCAAGCACCATTTTTTGTCTTTCGGCTATCATATTCAAAGCATGGGTACACCACTGAACAAAGATGGAAGCGAAATCTGCCGTTTCTCCTCTTGGCCTTCATATTCAAAAATTATCTCTATGCGTTGAGGCAGCATAAAAGTGCCGTCAGTCTCTTTTACTGGATCTTCCTCGATCTCCCATTCCGCATCCTCATCCTCGGGATCGATATAAAAATATTTGATCCCCTTAACGAATGGAGAGATCAATGTTTTCCTCGGCTCTTCTTCTCCAAAATCTTCTTCCAATCGAGATCGCCAAAGAAGATATAGCCCCTCTTCGTCATCAAGTTCCAGTGAGCAAACAACGTACGGTAGCGGATCCTCTGGCCAAACAAGTACGCCTGGGCTCTTTTCAAATTCGAACGTCAACAGCTCCTCGTTCTCATACTCTCGGCCGCCCCGATTCGCCCAATAGACCACCGATTCTACTTCCCCATCCGAAAGTTTCCAGCCAGAAGTTTGAAAAGACTGTTCCAAAAATCTAGATACGCCGCGCACATGTTTCTGAAACAGCCATACGTTCGCGCCCTTGCCCCACAATTCTCCCAAAGAGAAAACGAAAGTCGTGGCAGCCACTAACAGGGCTGCCCCCATAAATACGGCGAACATAATCTCGAGCAACGTGAAGCCGCCCCTAAAACGAAAACGTCCCCTATTTCTCCTCAAGCCTCTCATCCGATTATTCGAGTCCCGACTGTCGAGCTCGCAATCGATCTCTCGTCTCGGCTCTCAAATCCTCTCTCTCGATAGGGTCAGACCAAGTCGGACGCGTCAGGTAATGGGTTTCCGTAAACTCCTCTTTCTGTCCAGACTCTCGATTCTCCATTTCCACTTTTAGCCAAACCCTAAAGAGATCAGCGACTACAGTCGGTTCGTATTCAACTTTCCATATCGCCTCGCCATGATGGCCGGTCATTACTTCCCCGCCCTCTTCCAGTTGCTCGATATCGGAAACAGAAAACGCCTCAGCCCGAATCATCGACATGTCTTGCTCGAATGGCTGGTCCACTTGAATCGCAGCGATGGCGTTGATGATATTCAAATAGGATGCCGCAAACGTCGTTACAGCCACGCCGAAAAGAGCTAACGCAAGCATCACCTCTATGATCGTGAAACCCTTGGACCCTAACAAATCCCGTTCCTTCGTCACGCGTCCTCCTCCTCAGGCTTCGTCATTTGCGAACTCGTCCATGGGTCAATCTGGTATGAGCTTTCGTACTCCGCGATTTTCAGATCGACCGAAAACGGCGTACAGGTGCCGTCAGGGTAAAAGATGATGGTTTCGATTTCCTTGTGAGTGACCAGTTCGCCCCGAATCAATCGATAACCATCGCGTGGCAGCATCAGCTTGAAGATAACTTCGATCTCAACGCCTTCTCCCAGACCACTGGTATCCACTTTGAAAGGCACCTCCTGACCATCCCCGGAAACCATAAAAGCCTGATTTTCCGGATCGAATCGAACTCTATGGGGAACTCTATTGAATACCGCACTCTGCTTGGCTTTCTCGACTGCGCTCCATAGCTCGTTTTGTAATGCTTCCAACTCTCCTTGCTTGAGCAGAGACTGAATATTCCAAATGAAAAGCGACGACAGCAAGGCGATCAGCGCTATTGTGAGCATGAGCTCGATCAGCGTAAATGCGCTTCGGTTCTTTGATAGGCAACCCGCTTTCAAACTCATTCGCCCCATTGTCCTAGGCGCGGGACCGAAAGGAGACGATACCGCTAAAATTAACAAATAGATTTCAGGGAAGCCCCTCTACCAATTGGTAATATCATCTCCAGATTCGGTCCCATCGGGCCCAAGAGAGAAGAGATCGTAGGCCGAAGTATTGCGCGTTCCAGGGTAGCGGTATTGAA
>JAYZHU010000180.1:0-7542 GCA_036166175.1 Verrucomicrobiota bacterium
GATCATTCCTGAGCCCACGACAACTGCAGAATCGTCCAACTTGATCGGCGTCAAATCCACCGCATGGACCGCTACGGACACCGCTTCCGTCAATGCGGCATGCTCGAAACTCAACGAATCCGGCAATTTGTATAGGATGCGCTCCGGCACCGCGACAAACTCCGCAAACGCCCCATGGTTCCGATAATCCCCGCAGGAGACTCCGAGCACCATCCGGTTGTCGCACAAATTGGTTTCGCCACGTCGGCAGTGCCAACAGTCGCCGCAATAGACCATGGAATCGAAGGTAACGCGATCTCCCGGCTTCCACACGCTTGAGTCAACCTCGTTGCCCAGGGCTTCGATTACGCCTGAGGCTTCGTGGCCCATGATTATCGGGGGAATCCGCCGGCCTGAACTGCCATCCATCCCGTGGACATCGCTGCCGCAGATGCCGCAAGCCTTTACCCGGATCAAAACCTCGTCGGCCTTGATGACAGGATTATCCACCTCCTTGTAATCAAATGCGCCTTCAGCGACTAATTCTAGGGCTTTCATAAAATACTCGTCACTTTTGTTGTTGAAATACCGCTACGAGTTTCACCAATCGAAAACGGCAACGCAAGGCTCTATCCCCGCACCGACTCATTCTCCATCAAGCACCCGACGGAGAATGGGTTCTCGGACTTCAATGCTCTCGCAAAGCCTCATCTGCACACGAGCCCGATTCAGGTTCTGCGATCCGTAACTAGTTTTGAAATATACATCGCCAGCGAGATAATCCGTAAAGAACCGAAGACCTAGCTCGAAAGCGATCAGGCGTATCGAGTCATACAGATACTTGCGATCCGCTTCCGTAAGGAATTTGTCCGCCTGCTTCAGATAGCCTTTCACGAGAGTGTCGAAAAGGTCGGTGTCGATGAAAACCTCCTTCAGATCGCGAGCCTCCTCGCCTGCCGGATTGCAAACCGAGCGCACGCAATCGCCAAAATCATACTGAATCAGACCCGGCTTGACAGTCTCCAGATCGACGATGGCCGTGCCCTTGCCCGTGATATCGTCGATCATTATGTTCGATATTTTCGGATCCCCATGGATCGGACGATGCTGCAACTAGCCGAGCTCAATAGCCTCTTCGAGCACAGTGGCGAATCCTCGGCGCTCATCGACAAATTCCCCAATTCGACGGGCTTCGGACGATGCGGCCATTCGTTCTTAAGCCTCATCCTTTTGCATCACCTGATCGAACTGCTTCAGATATTGAGGAGTCACATGGAAACCAGGTAAAGTATCCGCCAATTGATCCGCCGGAAAATCCGCGATAACTCTTTGAAAATGCCCTAAAACGTAACCCGCTTCGTGCGCATGCTCAGGATTCAAAACCGTTTCATGGGAGGTCGCCGATGCGATCATCGACAGGGCTCTCCAGTAATTGCCCTCGGAATCTTGATAGTAATCCAAGCCATCCCGCGTTTTGATCACCCTTGGCAGTTGCCAGATTCGCTTCGATTTCTCCGCCTGAGCCTCCAATTTACCATGGGCATAGTCGGTAATCGCCTTGACATTCGACATCACCAAATCAGGCCTCGGAAACACCGCTTGGCTTATTCGCTGCAGAACGAATTGGTTTTCTGAATACGTAGTTCGTTTGATTACCCGATAGGTATCGTTAACATTGCCCGAATCTATATTCAGGACTGTGACAACTTGGCCGGGAGCAATGAAATGGGAGGCTATGGCTTCCGGGTTCATAGAATTACGGGTTTTTGAAGTAAGCTATTCCTCAAGGGAACTCTCCAAGAAAAGAAGGCGGTAAGCAAGATCGGGCAACAAGCAAACGCAACCTCAAAACTTTTCTTGCACTCGGCTGGCCAGGATACGTTCTAAGATCCTATCAGCGAAGTTCTTTTCCTAAATCGGGATCGCGGGCGCCTCGCCCGATCTTTTGAAGAGTTCTACTTCAAACCCATTTCTTCTAAAAGCGGGTCTACTAGAAGGAGTTTACTTGGTTTTGTAAGTACAGGAGCGGGTTTATCCCGCGATTTCTCCTGCTTTATTTTCACCAATCTTCTCCATCGCGGGATAAACCCGCTCCTACAATGGACTTTTTAACACGCCCTAATAAATAGGTTTAACTGTCAACTTAGACTCTAGCTGATATTTTTTTGTGGGCGAACACTGACGCCTGTGCTCTAGCATGCTTCATACCGAGGAGCAAACGCGACGACACCTCAACGAACGCAGTAAGAATAACAAATTAAACCAACTCGATCTTTTCCAAAAATTGTTTAAGTTTGGCGGACATTGCTTGCCCGACTGGCGAATTAACGCTGCAACACTTGAAATTCTAATCGCTACACCGCAAATCTTCTAGTCCTAACAATAGAAATATGAACACCAGACAATCTCGATTCGCTCGAATTCTCGCTTGCCTATTTGGGCTGACCAGCGTCGCCATTGCCGAGAAGCCGAATATCGTGCTCGTCGTTTCCGACGATCATGGGACCGACGCCCTGGGCTGCTACGGGAATCCCGTCATCAAAACACCAGGATTGGACTCTTTAGCCGCTGATGGCACCGTATTTACGGACGCGAACTGCACGACCGCGAGCTGCAGCCCAAGCCGATCTGTCATACTATCAGGACTACATAATCATCGAAATGGGCAATACGGACTCCAGCATACTTTCCATCACTATCAGAGTTTCGACGAGATCGTGAGTCTGCCAGCTACTTTGAGCAAGAATGGATATCGAACTGCCCGCATCGGCAAATTCCACGTGGCCCCCGAAGACGTCTACGCGTTTGACATCGTCCTTTCAGCGGGAGCCGCGAACGATCCAAAGACCATTGGCCGGAGCCCGTGGGAAATGGCAGAACAGTCGCGGCCGGTGATCGAAGAGGAGAGCGACAAGCCCTTCTTTCTATTCTACGCCACCGACGATCCTCACCGGTCGAATGCGTTTCTACCCAATGGGCTCCCAACTTTCGACACGTACCCAGAGCCAAACCGATTTGGCAACCGGGATGAAGGTTACCCGGGAATCAAAGAAGTGGTCTACAACCCAGACGATGTCCTCGTACCGGACTTCCTGCCCGATACACCCGCCTGCCGCGCGGAAATCGCCGAGTACTATCAATCGGTATCCCGTCTGGATCAAGGGGTGGCCAGGCTTGTGGAAATCCTCAAGCAGGCAGAAAAGTACGATAATACACTTATAATCTATCTATCCGATAATGGCATCGCTTTCGCAGGCGCGAAAACCTCACTCTATGAACCGGGAATGCGACTTCCATGCATCGTTCGGGAGCCGGGCCAGAAGCGTGGCGGAAGAGTCCAGAACGCCATGATTTCTTGGGTAGATATCGCTCCGACGATTTATGACTATGCTGAGGTAGACGTATCCGTAATGGAGTTACACGGTAGATCTTTCCGCAAAGGTATTAGCGGCAGCCTGAAAGGTTGGGACCGGGTCTACGCGTCCCACACCTCCCACGAAGTGACCATGTACTACCCGATGCGAGTGATAAAGACGCAACGCTACAAACTGATTTTCAATATCGCCCACGGACTCGAGTTTCCCTTGGCCAAAGACCTCCTTCAATCGCCTACTTGGGTCTCCATGCTAAAGCAGGGACTCGAACTCTACGGCAAACGAACCCCTAACAGTCTGCTGCATCGCCCGCGAATCGAGCTGTACGACCTAAAGGCCGACCCGCACGAGACCAACAACCTGGCGGACGACCCAAGAAAGCAAGCCGCTCGGAGCCGACTTGAGAAGCAGTTGCAAAAATTCCAACTGGACACAGGCGACCCTTGGGCCATCAAATGGGAAAGGGAGTAAGATCGGTCCCCAGGGTAAAGATCCCCAAGGCAGGCCCTAAAGAATCTGAGGTAGCGGGCGATCTCCGAGCGCCCAAATTAGCTTAATTTAGCTGAACGATCATATCGTTCAATCACCCCGCAGTGGTGGATTAGCGTCAACTAAACTAAACGCAAGCGCAGGAAGCTCGCTTAGGCTAACGGCGTTCGAGCGCCGGTGACCCAAGCCGAATCGTGTTTTTCAAATCCCAGCTTTGGGTAGTATTCCACGGCTTTCGGGGCCGCCAGTAGAATCAAATTCGCTTGTTTTCCGACTAGGGATTGGGTTTGCTGAATCAGTGTTTTGCCAACGCCGCCTTTTTGATACGCCACGTCAACTGCAAGATCCGACAAATAACGGCAGCACTTAAAATCCGTTACGGAGTGGGCTACTCCAACCAATTTCGTATCGTACCAAACTGTACAGAGGATGTCCGCGTGCTCAAGCATGGCAACGAGCGTTTCTTCACCCTCTATCGGCCACCGCTCCCCAAGGGTCGAACGTATTAGCAAATCGCGGAAATCCTCAGCCTCTATTTTTTTCCCGTAGCGTAATCAAGACTCATAGAGTCTCAAATTGGACCCTTACACTATCCCTTGCCTGGCTAACCAGAATCTGCAACCATACTAGTCCATTCGAATACCATTTAATCTGCAATTCAAGATTGGCTCAATTTTTCGTTAACATAAAATGCATATCCCTACTGGAATCGTTGCGTCATTCCTCTTTCTAATGATTAGCAGCTGCAATCCCCAAGGCTCCCATCTTTTCATCCTTTCCGGCCAATCTAATATGGCTGGATTGGACCCGGATATTTCCTTCATTCCCACAATTCATGAGCGGTATGGGGCCGAAAACGCCATCATCGTGAAAGACGCGCTTGGCGGGCAATCCATACGAAGGTGGTACAAGGATTGGAAACCCGGACAAGGCGACGAACCGGAAACGACGGGCGACCTCTATGATCAACTTATGGGGAAAGTCCATGCCGCTATTAACGACAGGCGATTGCAGACAATCACTTTCCTATGGATGCAGGGAGAAAGGGACGCTAGAGAAAAGCATGGCGAGGTTTACGAAAAAAGCCTGGCGGGTCTCATAGCCCAACTGGAAAACGATCTCGGGCGTAAAGGAATACACGTTGTCATCGGGCGACTCAGCGATTTTGATTTGGCGAATGAAACTTATCCTCATTGGACTAGCGTTCGTAAGGCTCAAGTCGCATTCGCTGAATCAAGGCCCAGTACCAAATGGGTTGATACGGACGACCTGAATGACGGGGTTAACCAGAAAGGCGATGTCATCAAAGATGATCTACATTATTCGGTTACCGGGTATAAGGAGTTCGGCGAGCGACTGGCCCGGGCGGCCATCTATTTAATTGGCGAGTAGGAAATCCCAATTCGGAAATCAGTGACCCCAATGTTCAACGACAACACCTTCAGCGCCCCTTGGGGACGATCCCTAAAATTGACCACCAGACTTTGTCTAGCTGTCGTTTTCGGGATTTTCCTCATCGGCGTCATTGTCGAATCGAAGAACGTTGCCTATTGGAAAATCGGTATGCTATGGATTCCCGCCGGCTTGCTCTTGGTTTCCTACTTCTTCTCAATACGCAATTACCAACTCATAGAATCCAAATTATACATACGGCGCATCGGCTGGAAATACACGATCGACCTTGCGAATTTGGAATCCGTCCAAGTCGACCCATCAGCCATGAGCAAGTCTATCAGGCTTTTTGGCAATGGCGGGCTTTTTTGCTTTGCCGGTATCTTCCGGAACCACAAGCTTGGCCGCTATCGGGCTTTCGCTGCCAGCTCGAAAAACTCCGTGATCCTGCGATTCCCGAATCGAACAATCGTTGTTACTCCAGAAGATCCAGATGGATTTGCAGAGATGATACAAGCCCAGCTACTGCTAAATTAGTTTATCGAGGTCATCCAATGGAACAGATTGAAAACTATGAGGGGCTTCTCATTGGCCTTGGTATCAGCAGCGTAGTCCTTTTCCTTGGAACCGTCATACTGATACCGCTGATTATCGCCTATCTTCCAAGCGACTGTTTTACCCGTACGATCAAACCCTTCCGTCAGCTCAATCCTTTGCACATGTTCGGGCGCGTCGCGAAGAATCTGATCGGCACCCTATTTCTGCTATCCGGATTCATCATGCTTTTCATTCCTGGACAAGGAATTCTCACCACAATTTTGGGCCTCAGCCTGATCGATTTTCCCGGAAAACGCGGATTAGTCACTAGCTAGATTCACTTTGTCTACAACCTAGCGAATCTAATGCACGAACGAAAAGTTTGATCATGTGTTGACAAATAAAGTTTTAGTTGAGCGTAGGAGCAGGGTTTATCCTGCGATTAATTTGATAGAAAGATCGCGGCGTAAAGCCGCTCCTACAGCCCCAACAACGCGTGCATTCGTCCTTCGCCGAGGCCGTTACGTTAATAAGCCACTCCCTTTTCTCTCGCAAGGCATCCAATCACCGTTTTGGGATGAACTGTATGCAAACAATTCAACTAGAGACGCCTGGCAAGTTCCGTGTCATTGAAGAAATCGAGCCCCAGAAAGGCCCTGGGAAAGCTCTGGTAGGCGTGCGAGGCATAGGCGTTTGCGGCACTGACATTCACGCGTTTCATGGCCGCCAGCCGTTTTTCGAATACCCTCGCATCCTAGGGCACGAGCTCGGCGTCGAGATCCTCGAGATAGATGAAAATGACCTCGGACTAAAGGTCGGCGATAAATGCTCCGTCGAACCCTATTTAAATAATTCCGCTACACCCGCATCTCGTTTAGGAAAAAGCAATTGTTGCGAAGAGCTCGAAGTTCTGGGTGTTCATATCGATGGAGGCATGCGACCACTCCTTTCCTTGCCCATCCATAAACTCCATAAAGCCAATGAACTTAGCTTTGATCAGCTCGCCCTGATCGAGACTATCTGTATCGGCGCCCACGGCATCGAAAGGTCCCAGCTCACTCCCGACGAGACGATACTTATATTTGGAAGCGGGCCCATCGGGCTCGGGGCGATTCAATCCGCCCAATCCGTCGGAGCTCGGGTTATCGTAGCGGATATCATTCAAGACCGGCTGGATTTTTGCCGGGACACCATAAAAGTGGCCCATACCCTGAAAGCGGATGAGCCCGACTTCGAGGCGCAGCTGCGGGCCCTCTGCAGAGGAGCCCTTCCTCAAGTAGTTCTAGACGCTACCGGAAACCGACAATCGATGCAAAGGACGTTCTCTCTAACAGCTCATGGAGGACGGATCGTTTTTCTAGGCCTTCTAATGGGAACAATCGCTTTCGACGACCCAAACTTCCATCGTCGCGAGTTATCTATTCTCGCAAGTCGTAACGCAACACCGGATACATTTAGATCGGTAATCGAATCTGTATCCACTGGATCTATCGATACGGAGCCCTGGGTTACTCACCATATGGAGCTGCTCGAAGTTCCCGAAAAATTCGAGGAGACCATCAAGCAACCAGGCTTAATCAAGGCCGTGATACATGTGGGGGATTAGGTGGAATCAAATTCAGACTGGCAACCAGTATCGAATTCGTCATTCCACTGTAGGAGCGGGTTTATTCTGCGATGAAAATGGCGTTGTTACCGCGGGATAAACCCGCTCCTACGTTAACCTCCTCCTACAACCTGCCAGCGGCCTTTACGTTATCAAAGAGGATAT
>JAYZHU010000181.1:0-5262 GCA_036166175.1 Verrucomicrobiota bacterium
CCGACAAAGACGAAAACAATCGCGTCCCCTATCAGCTTCCTATGCCTCAAGACGCGCTTCCCGAAATCGTTATCCCCAAAGCCGTTCCCGAAGACGATCGTCTTTGGGTAAAGCAAGCAGACAACGTCTTCTTCCGCCCACTATGCCTGAACGTTTCTCAAGGCTACTGGATGAATCTTTTGAAAGTAACCAAAGCGGGAGTGCTTTCCCGTCACCGTCACCCCAATACGGTTCACGGATTCGTCCTCAGGGGACGCTGGCACTATCTAGAACATGATTGGGAAGCTACCGAAGGCTCCTATGTTTTTGAGCCGCCTGGTGAAACCCATACGCTCGTCGTGCCGGACGATTGCGATGAAATGATCACCTACTTCCAGGTCAATGGGATCATGTACTATGTCGACCCCTACGGGAAACATATCGGCTACGAGGACGTCTTCACCAAGATCGATATGTGTCGCAAACACTTCGCGGATGTCGGCCTAGGCGAGAACTATGTGGAACAGTTCATCCGGTAAGGTCTGACAATAATTTTGTAGTCGAATTTGCTAGCGGGCGATCTCACGCCTACGCAGCGCTACGGCGACACAGGCCGAGCAACCATTTGAAAAGCAGCACAGGCATCCTGCCTTTACCGGCGGAAAAAGGCAACGGGCTAGGCGCCTATTCTACGGTTTGTGGCTGCCCGGAAGTCAGCAGCTACCTTTCGAGAATCCAATGTAGGAGCGGAAAGGATCAGTCCTCTCTCCCAATTCGTTTAAACAGTAAACTGCAATCTTCATCAGCAGGATACGCTTCGCTACAGGATCACGCTAAGCGTGAACATGATGATATCAGAGACAATCCCAAGGCAGGTGCCTTCGAGAATGGATTAAGTCCTGCCCTCGCAGCACTAAAATCCTGGTCCCGCGACCTTGGGGATCCAGCGCAGCGATGTTATACCCCTACTCCACCGTCTCTTTGAAGCGATCGATCTCAGCCTCGAGCTCTTTGACAATCTCCGGATAGTCGTAGGCTAAATTCCAGCGCTCGCCGATATCCGCATCTAAATCATACAGCTCGTAGTCATTAGTACCATAATCCATCACATAGCGATGCGGTTCTGCCGGTTCCCTACCTGGCAGAAGCAATTTCCACTTTCCTTTGCGGATACCAATGGCCATGTAGGGAACGTCTACTTGCGGCACTTGATCGTATACGAAAGAGCTCCGCCCATTTTCGGATTTCCCCAGAAGTAAATCCGTCTGATCCTGCCCATCTACCGGACGGTCATCCGGCAACGAAACACCGGCTAGGCTCAAGATTGTAGGCATGAAATCAATCGTGGCCCAAAGAGCATCCGAGTCGCGACCAGCCGGCACTTTTCCGGGCCAGCGAACAATGCAAGGGACGCGTGAGCCTCCTTCATACGCCGAACCTTTTGCTCCTCTCAAGGGCCCTGGATCTCCCCAGAAAATCGTACCTTCCGGCATGTACCAATCTGGATTCCGATCCGGGCTCGGTCGCAAACTACCCGTCTTGACCAAGGTATATCTCGGCTGACTCCAAGGCCCATTGTCGGAAGTAAAAATGACTAAGGTATCGTCCCTCAATCCTATCGCATCCAGATGATCAAGAAGCCGTCCTGTTTCGTAATCGAACTCTTCCACAACGTCTCCATACAAGCCACCTTCCGAAGTCCCTTTGAACGAGGGCGAAGCGTCAATATTGGTGTGCATCATCGTGTGGGACAAATACAACAAAAACGGCTTTTCTGGATTCCGACGGTTCTCCAGATATTCGATGGCCTTGTCAGTGTAGAGTTTTGTCAAACTCGCCATGTCTCGAGTCTCTCCAGCAGCCTCATTGTTTTCGTGTAAATTGACGATTCCACCATCGTTCGCTCCCAACGGCCCAAAGTAGTATTCAAAACCTTGAGCGTTCGGCATACGATCAATGATCGCCCTTCGATTGGATAAGTCCCATTTACCAATGCAAGCCGTCTGGTAGCCCGCCGGTTGCAGCAATTCGGCAAAAGTGATCTCATTCGCGGGCATGGACCAGCCCTGGCTTCGGATCGGGTAGCGGCCAGTCAATAGAGCCGATCGAGACGGCCCGCATACTGGTTGAGCATAGAAGCTCGTAAAGCGAGTCCCCTCTTGAGACAATTGATCCAGTCGGGGCGTCTTTAAACTTTTACTACCATAGCAGGCTAGATCGCCATACCCTTGATCATCCGTGAAGATTATGAGAATATTAAGCCGTTCCGCGGCCGTGCAGAAAGAGGAAACGAGAATAAAGGAAAACAATAAGCAGCATCGTATCATAATATTCTAGGTTTGCTCGGCCACAATCGCTCTTTCCGTTTCCGGATCGAAAAAGTGGGCGCAGCTCAGATCAAGCTTCATCCGTACCGAATCGCCGTGCGAAAACCTATTATCGGTTGGCACTTTGGCGACAAACTCGGAAAGCCCTGTATCTAAGCATAAATACATTTCTGAACCAGTTGTCTCACAGACATCGACCTTTGCCTCAATCGATATTCCATCGTCTCCGGAATCTTGAGAAATGTTTTCTGGACGAATACCTAGGACGATCGGATCACCTGTATACCCACGCGCTACATCAGCTAGTTTGTCATTTAGAGGAATTGCGAATCCGTCCTCCCCATTGTCGCTTTCAACGAATCGAGGACCAGCTTCCGCTATGCCTATTCGCCCACGGAAAAAATTCATGGGCGGACTGCCGATAAATCCGGCGACAAACATATTCCGCGGCTGATTATACAATCGTAGTGGTTCGTCCAATTGCATAATCTCGCCCTCGTTCATAACGCATATGCGATCACCCATGGTCATTGCTTCTACCTGATCGTGAGTAACGTAGATCATTGTCGCATCTAGCTTGTCACGCAGTCGGGAGATCTCAGCCCGCATCTGGATCCGCATCTTAGCATCGAGATTGGAAAGCGGTTCGTCGAAGAGAAACACCTTCGGCTTGCGCACGATAGCTCTCCCAACAGCCACGCGTTGCCTCTGTCCGCCGGAAAGAGCCTTCGGTATGCGATCAAGCAAATCTTCCAGTCCGAGAATCGCAGCAGCCTCGTGGACTCGGACCTTAATCTCCTCTTTGGATACCTTCCTCAGCTTCAATCCGAAGGACATGTTATCAAACACCGTCATGTGTGGATACAGAGCGTAGTTCTGAAACACCATAGCTATATCCCGATCCTTGGGAGCGACATCATTGACAAGGCGGTCGCCAATGTGGCACTCCCCGCTTGTTATGCTTTCCAGCCCAGCGAGCATCCTCAATGTAGTGGATTTTCCACAACCAGATGGACCGACCAGAACCATGAATTCGCCATCCCGCACATCAAAGCTAATCTCTTTAACCGCCGTCACGCCAGAAGCCTTTCCCAAACTGGGATAGACTTTGGTAAGATTGGTAAAACGCGCCCCGGCCATATTGAAGGAAGGACTCTAAAAGTATAACGCTTGATGGGAAGCGAAAAACCTAGAGTCTCTGACGTTTACCTCAGTGTAGCGTCTTCAGTGTTTCACTACCGGAATTTTGCGCGAACCTCAGCTCTAGGCCGTGCCTTCGCTCCAAGCCGGTATCATCCTAGATCGATTATGGTAGGGCTGACTGTCCCTATTCAGACGTTCTAGAGGCTCACCGTCGCAGCTGACTAGGGACAGTCACCAATAGCGACTCGCTACCCACATTTTAGCCCTGGACGTTTTCGTTCTTCTCCCAAAACCAGGCCACGAGGTCACTGTCTACATGGTCCAATGACTCAAGTTTATGCATAGTACTGGAAATCCATTCATTCCCTTGATGACGGTTGGCTTAAACGATTCCCGCTTTCAAATAAGCAAGCTGCTGTATATCTGGAAGTTAGCGAAGACCCGCTCGATCCTTTCTATTCTACTAACGGAGGACCGAGCGGGTCCTCGCTACTTAAAAATCACATGAATAGCATAGCCGCGATCCAAGCATAGACAGAATGCGACGTGATCGAGATCCAGCACTCGAGGAGGGGTTCGTTGAAAAGCCCGCTGCAAACCGGTGCTCAAACTTCGGTCTCTTCGACAGAATCTCCGGCAACCCGATTCCAGGAGCGACGGCAGGTCGAGCTAGGTGGGGCATTGGTTCGCCGGGGGCTTCATTTTTGGGAAGCCATCCTCGATGCTCAGCAATCACTCCGGCGTACTGAGGATCACCAGCCAAATTATTGTGCTCCCAAGGATCGTTCAAATGGTCATAAAGTTCTTCATCGCCCGTATTATAGCGAATATACCGCCAGCGTTCCGATCGGACAGCATGATTTCCAGGCCCTTCGTTCATCAAAGCAGGACGCACCCATTTTCCGGATGGGTTCTTCAAGAGAGGCACTAAGCTGAGGCCATCGTTATCGGCTTTAGGCGGCAGACCTGCTAACTCGAGAAGCGTCGGATAGATGTCAATGAGTCCTACAGGTTGATCAATACGGCTTCCAGGAACCGAAACGCCGGGGGCAACGATGATAAAAGGAACACGGTTCGCCTTTTCCCAGAGAGTAAATTTAACGCACGCCTCCTTATCACCTAAATGGTATCCATGATCTGACCACAGTACGATGACCGTATCGTCTGCGCGACCTGTTTCGTCAAGCTTATCGAGAAGACGCCCCACCATCTGATCCGCATAATCCGAAGCTGCCTGGTAGGCCTGGACCATGCGAGGCAAGCTTCCCGGAGCCTCTCGTGGCTGAATCGCGGCATTGTCCCAGATCCAATATTCCTTACGCACCATGCGTCGTGCCATTTCCCCGACATCGTCCAAATCGCCTTCCAGCATCGGAGGCATCCTTAAGGTTTCAAACGGATAGCGATCAAAGGTTTCCTGAGGCGCGTAGAACGGAAGGTGAGGATTGAAAATTCCAGCGGCCAGGAAAAGCGGTTTATCCCAATTCTTCTCCATTTGCGCTTCCACGTATTCGCACATGTCGACATCGATCATTTTTTTGTCATGGGCGCCCCAATCAAAGGCTAGCCTGCCCAGACGCGGATTCGAATCTGGTTTGTAACCGTTGTAGTTTTTCCCAACGCCAGGACCTCGAATTTCGAGTTTATTGAAGAACTCTTGGAAGGCCGGTTTCCCCTCTGGTTCCACGCCGGTTCTTCCATGATGGAAAATCTTACCGGCACCGCGGGTAGCATATCCCCCCTCGATTTCGAAATACTTAGGTATAGTAACCGCATCGGGAATAATCTCCGCCCAGGGAGTATTATTCCCGTA
>JAYZHU010000182.1:0-11150 GCA_036166175.1 Verrucomicrobiota bacterium
TGAAATTCGTACCGGCGATTCCGCCTGGTTTCTCAGGGGCGTTCTGGACTGATGGCGTTTGAAGCCCTGAATTCGCTGACCTAGAGCCAGCATCCGCACCTCTGGAGGCACGTTTCAAGTGAGATTCAACCGCTTCCGCAATTCTCTTGGAGGCGTTTGTTTCAACCGTAGTCGAGTCGCCAATGAAAGAACCATGACTATTCGCCTTCGGAGCTTCGCTACGGTTCATTGAAACTGAAGAGCTTCTGCTTTCCTGCCTTGAGCTCTTCTCCTCGTTTCCGCGAGTTCACCCGCTTTCGAAATCCAAAGTCTTAACATTCGGGTGATCCGTTGAGCTAGATTGCGAAGTATTCGGGCTCGATGGATTAGCATTTCCTTGCGACGCTTGACCAAGCGAGCTGCTTTTCGCGTTTTGCACCGAGTCAAGAGCTGCGGAAAGCGATTTTCTGGCACTAGCCAGATCGAAGCCAAGTGATTCGGACTTGCCATTTTTACTCCGAATCGCGGCATCTTCCACGGATTGTTGATTTCGGGCGGACTCCCCTAATGCCTGCCTACCGTCAATCGATTCGCTCGCTCCAGCCGTATTGCTCCCGCTTTTCTGATTGTGGAGAGCTTGTTGGTGAATCGGGCTAACCCCGTTTTGACTTTTAAAGTGACTCTCGCCGAGCTCCTTAGTCGCCATTATATGGCATTCAACATCTGGACTAGCAGGGCCAGATGAAGTAGGAATATTAGGGTTTTGAAGTTTCGACGACATATCTGCCGCATGTTTAGCAGAGTTGATGCCAACTTTGTCTGAGTTATCTTTTAATCTCTGATTATCAACAATTAAAAAATTTTCCTTACTTGTAGGAATCGCATTTGGAACTGCGATACGAGGATTTGTCCGCATCCTCTCGGCAGATTTTTCCTCGTAATAAGATACGGGGCTTTCGCTCGTTCTTTCTTCACGCTCTAAAATGTCGTGAAAAACCTCATCCGCCGGGTCCGTTCGATCTTGGGAAGAGACATATTTCCCGGAAGCCGTCGGCTCTAAAGATCCTTTTTCCGAGGCGTCTCTAAGGATTTTAGACGCGAATGCTGAAGAAAAGCGATGTAGTCCAGAGCTCGCAAAACCTGGCACTACGCTGAAAGTATCAATATTTCCGCGCTCGAAAGTCGTATTCTTAGGTTTTGCACCACTTTCCTGTGAAGCATCCTTTTCACTCCTGTCGCTTTCAAATAGCGACGCCCTACTAAAAAGCTTTTGAGCGCCTGTCAGGGCTCTGTCCCAAAAACTGCTGAATTGTCCATCCTTGTTACCGGTCGCGCTTCCTTGCGATTCGCTCCTTCGATTTTCACTGGAGCCCGAATTTTCGTTGCGCGCCACCGGAATCGGCGCGCTCGTTGGATCTATGGACATGGATTTACATTACACTGTTAAGTCGCGTTCTCGTCTTTTGATAGTCTGAGCATGTTTGACAATTTCGCCGCTCGTTTAATTAAAGCCTCGTTTCCTCCCCCTTGCATGGCCATCTCTTGAAGGATCTCCCCTATCGTATCGGGCCTCATGAAACGCATGATCTTCGCCACTGTGGCATCATCAAGTTCTTTGAAAATACTGACACTAGCATCAGGATCCAGATTGCCGTAGGTATCCGCGAGGATCTTGAGATTCTTTCGTTCCCATTCCTCGACTTCCACGACATCCTTGAAGAGAGTCTCTCGCATCTCTTCAACATCCTTCTTAATCGCCTTGATCTCCTCGCGATCAGATTTTAGCTGAACTTCGTAGGAGACCAGACGGGCTTCCCTTTCGTCCAACTCCGCTGCCCGATCATCAAGCTCGCGCTTCAGATTCTTGAGATCATCGCTGGAAAAACTCCAGCTAATTGGGGAAGGGTCTTCGCGCTTAATGACCAGTACCTCCTTTGACTTGGGAAATAGTTCGTCACGATAAAGCAGATACGCTACTGCTTGAGTGCCTAGCATCATAATCAGTGCCAGGACCGCCAAGAACCAAGATTTGGAAAACAGATTGCTCATAGTTTCTTCCTTTCATTCGCTCGGGCATTATAAATATCTTCGATCTCCGACAATTCCGCCTTAGCGGTATCGGCTGTATAGGCCTCAAATCGGCGTTGTTTTAAGTTTTGAATGGCCTTTCTTTTACGGATGGCGCTATTTACTTTCGCCCTGGCTGCTCTCTCTTCCTCTTTCGCCTTTTCGAGGTGAATCCTGTATGATTCCTCCACCCTGCTGGCCTCCAAAATAGAGCCTTCTAGGGCGAGTCTCTCATTCCTGGAAAACGCTTCGACATTGCTCTTATTCCAAGATTCTATAATCGCTTCTCTCGTATTTCCAGCGTCCCTGGTAGCGAGCTCCATTTGCCGGGCTTTTCGGATGGCGACGAGATAATTTTGGCGAGCTCCTTGCTCTTCCCATTCCCGCAGGTTAAGCAGGGTAGTGAGATTGAATACGAACTTTCTCATCCGATCAATTCCTTCAGCTGAGCATAGGCTTCACTAACCGGCACTCGCTCAGTGTGCTTTTGGCGAAGAAAACCCATAACTCGTTCGTGCACCTGTATGGCCGCATCGACTTTCCCATTAGCGCCACTCGCGTAAGCGCCGAGATTTATCATGTCCTCATTTTTCCTATACAGCGAAAGATAGTCTCTTGAAATTGCCGATAATTCGATTTCCTCTTCAGATGCGACATCGCTAACGAGACGGCTAACGCTATCGAGAACGTTTATCGCCGGGAAGTGATTAGAGGTGGCCAGCCTTCTTGATAACACGATATGCCCATCCAATATTCCGCGAACAGAGTCCGAAATAGGCTCGTTAAGGTCGTCTCCTTCGACCAAGACTGTATAAAAAGCAGTGATGGAGCCGCGCTCTGAATTGCCAGATCTTTCTAGCAGTTTTGGAAGCTTGGAAAAGACCGATGGCGTATATCCACGACTGGCTGGCGGCTCCCCAATCGCTAAACCAACCTCTCTTTGAGCCATGGCGTAGCGAGTGACCGAATCCATCAGGAAGAGTACTTTCTTGCCGCTTTCCCTAAAATTTTCAGCTATCGAAGTAGCTAGATGGGCCGCTCTTAGCCTGAGGGGCGCGGATTCGTCGGAAGTCGAAACTACGACGACGGAGCGCTTCATCCCTTCTTCGCCCAAATCTTTCTCTATAAACTCTCGCAGTTCTCGACCCCTTTCCCCTACAAGAGCGATGACGTTGACATCCGCTCGGGATCCGCGCGCCAGCATTCCCATTAAAGTCGATTTACCCACTCCGCTTCCGGCAAAAACACCCATTCTCTGACCTTCGCCCACAGGGCTAAACAGATCGATCGCCTTGATTCCCGTCTCGAATCGATCTTGTATTCGCTTTCTGAGCAATGGATTCAGGCGTTTCCGAAGAACTCCCTCCGTCTTTCTAGAGGGAATCGGGCCTAAATCATCAATGGGTCGTCCTAGCCCATTGAATACACGTCCAAGAATAGGTTCCCCGCAGGGCATCCGACTTTCTCGTGATCCAACCTTCACGTGACAACCTGGATGAATTCCGTCCATTTCCTCCAAAGGCATTAACAGAATGCGATGATCCCTAAATCCTACGACTTCCGCGTGAATACTTAAATCGGATGATGGGGATACGATCTCGCATAATTCTCCGAGCGATACTTGAGGCCCTTCAGATTCGACGACCAGCCCCGAAACTTTCGCTACCTTCCCTAAGCGGGTGACTGTATCCGAGGCGCCTACACGAACTCCAATATCGGAGGCCCAGTCTGGAAGTGCGGTAATCATCGGCTGGATCCTAAACCTTCCTTCAATCTCTCCATCTTGGTTGAGAGTAGACCGTCTACTTTGCCGAATCGGCTTCCAAGAAGGCAATCTCCCCGGCTCAGAGTTCCATCCGCAACGAATTCCAACTTGGGATGCTTCGAACGCAGCCCTTCCTGCAAATCACTCAACAAGGCTAAGTCCTCAGGATTCAAGCGAATCACCATTTTTTCTTCATCTAAACCCGATTCCTTTATCACTAAATCGACTATCGAAGATATGATTTCAGAATCTACCTCTAGCCCACCAAGAGTCCTGGTTACGCAATCGAATGTGAGTGTAATCAAGGCCTCTCGAGCCTCCACAAGAATTCCGGAAAACTTGGCCTCCAAATCGGAGAAAGTCTTCTCTCGCAAATCGTTCACTTCTGAACGAAAATCCAATATCTGCTGCTTGTACTGCGCGCTGGATTCGTCATAACCTTTTCGATACGCGTCCTCAATCGCTCGCTCATGTTCGTCAGCATCTACCCTAGGCTTCCCGTCGTAGGAAACCTTCAATGAAACCATGGGTTCATCGAGCTTCAGAAACCCTCTAAACTGTTTGGCTTCCACCATCCAAGCTGATCTCCTCTTGCTCTTCCAATCGCCGCACGACTTGAATAACTCGCTCTTGAGCGGCCTCCACCTCAGTCACCTTTACGGGACCCATCATTTCGAGGTCCTCGACGAGCGTTTCCGCAGCCCGTTTAGACACCGCTTGCAAGATAAACTCCCTCAGCGATTCAGTTGCCGACTTTAGAGAGAGTGTTAGGTCCCCGGAATCTACCTCCCGCATAATTCTCTGTAGATCCGTCAGTTCGAGACGGATAAGGTCGTCGAAGCTGAACATCTTCTTTCGAATTTCAGCTCCCAAAACAGGGTTCCGTTCTTCGATGTTGGCAAGAATCTCTTTGCTATCGTCCTTTTCCAACGTATTCAGCAGATCCGCCACCATTCGAACACCGCCACTCTTGTTCATGGTAAGCTTTCCACCCGTATCCAAATTCTTACTGAGAGAATTGGCAACCTTGTTGATAATCTCTAGTGAAGTAGGTTCGAGCATCCCCAACCGCTCGATTACCTCCTCCCGCAGGTCTTGGTTGAACATGCCCAGAATTGGGCCCGCCTTGTCATTTTCCAGATAGGAAAGCACAAAAGCGATGGTCTGAGACTGCTCGGTCTTGATCATGTTGAAGATCTGTCGAGGCTCCATTTGCTCAATCTCCTTGATGACCTCGGCTGAGTTGCTAGATGGAGCTATTCTTTCTAAAATGCTGTTAGCCTTAAAATCCCCCTTGGCCATTTCCAAAGCCTTCCTAGTATACAATGCGCCGCCGAGCAGAGATCCGTAACTCGATAGTATGATGCCCGAGAATTCCTCGATGGCTCGCTTCTGATCCTCTTCATCAATTGCTCGAATCGAGGTCATTTCCCGGCATAGAAGCTCTATTTCCTCGTCCTCGAATTGCCGAAGAACGTGGGCAGCGGCTTCCGGCCCGACTACAATAAGAAATGTAGCCAGTTTTTGCGTACGAGATAATGTATCGTATACTCCTGCCATAGCTCCTACCTACTATTTTCCGTTTCGCCGATCCACTCCTTCAGTGATACTCCGATATTGGCCGGCTTCTGTTTTATTAGCTCGTTGAGCATTTCAGGGGTCACCGTACCGCTGTCTTCGAGCTTGCGACTTTGAAGCACTTGCTCTGGTTGAAGAACCTCTATGGACATTTCTTCGGGTTTGGTCTTCTTCAGCGTCTGCATAAAGTAAAAGATCACTCCAATCCCCAAAACGATCCCAGCCAGGTTCTTACCAATATCCAACCATTTCTGAAGATCGAAGCCTTCCATCATTGTTTGCGATTGCAAAGCTAGCGGATCGGTTGCGAAAACCATTTCATTAACCGTGACGAGCTCATCCGCGGTCTGGCCATTCTTGAGCTCTATCCCCAGAGCATTGATGACGATCTGCCTCAGTTCCTGTAGCTCCGTCACATCTCGATCAATTGGGTTGCCCTGCTCATCATAGCGTTTGGATACCAGTAGCGATGCAGTTAACCGGCGAATTGTCCCCGGATTCTGAACACGATCACTGGTGACTCTTCCAATCTCATAGCTTTCCGTTTTCTGTTCGGTGGAGTCCTCGCGATCCAGGAATGTACCGGATGCGGCACCTCCAACATCTGGAATATTCGAAGTCGTTCCCGCTACGCCTCCAGCACCTCCTCCGGACTCTTTCTCGGACATTTTCGTTTCTTCAACAACCGAAGAACGAAGCACACCTTCCGGATCGAAACTCTCCTCTTTCGTCACTACAGTTGACGTATCCACATCGACAGCTACCCGGACCTCCGACTGATGCGGGCCTAATACGCGGTCCAGCATGCTTTGAACTTTGGTAGTGAAATAGGCCTCTAGCCCTTTTCGATATCTAATTACGTCATTAGAGATCCCGCCATTCAATCCGTCGCTTCTCAACTGCTCGCTCAACACGACCCCTTCGCTATCCACAACCACGACATCATTCACGCTTAGGGCTTGAATGGAATTGGCCACCAAGTGCCTAATTGAATTCACGGCCGATATATCCAGGCTTCCCGCTGTATCCACGAATACCGATGCGCTCGCCCGATCCCGACCCTCGCTGGTAACGATGATTCGATTTTCCGGCATAACGACCATTACTCTCGCTGAACGAACACCGCTGAATTGGGCTATGGTTCGCTCCAGTTCCCCCTTGATCGCCCTTAAATAGTTAGTTCGCTGCACAAAGTCGCTGATTCCAAAGCTTCCTTTATCGAAAAGCTCGAAGCCCGGTCCGTTCCCCGAAGGGACCATTCCTTCTGACGCCAGCTCCCATCGCAACCGGTGAACTTTGCTCGACTCCACATAAATCGAGTTTCCGTTTCTTCCCGTCTCGAATTTCACGCCCTTCTGTTCCAGCTTCTCAACGATATCCCCTGCCTCCTCGGCGTCGAGATTCCCGTAAAGCAGATGCATGTTCGGCTGGCTCGCCCACACCATGAGGGCGACCATGGCAAGACCTACAAGACTGGCAGCCAGAATTAGAGACACCTTTTGATTCGCGCCTAGCGGCTGCCAAAGATCCTTAAACTGATTTACTAAACCCATGAAAATCTACTTATCCAAAATTTTGCTACACTGGCATTTTCATTAGTTCCTGATACGACTGGACCAGCTTGTTCCTCACTTCCACCAGCATCGTGAACGCCAGACCTGACTCCTGCATCGCTATCATCGACTGATGAATATTGTCCGTTTCCCCAAGTAAAAGCCGATTAGTCTCTTCCGCGGCGACCTTGCCTTTTTCATCCACTTTTTTGACGAGGTCGCCAATCAAGCTACCGAACGACTCGTTTGTATCGCTTTGAGGAAGGGCTTGAAGCTCTTTCGGCTGGAACGACTTGTTAACTTTTAGATGCTCTACAAGTGGCTGATTTAAAGCCTGTTGCGAAACCATGTCAGTATTGAGCTCTATCATTTCAACTCTCCGTATTCAGATTTACGATAAAAATCAGCGACCCATCCGAAGAGCGTTTTGGGCCATCTGCTTGGCCGTTCTAACGACTTGCAGATTGGCTTCGTACGATCTTGAAGCAGCGATAAGATCCACCATTTCATGCGTCAGATTGACATTGGGCAATCGCACCATGCCTTTTTCATCCGCGTCTGGATGTCCGGGATTATACACCAATGGGCCGGCCTTCGGGTCGGACTTGATTCCCTTGATCCCTACACCTGTTGTGAAATTCTTTCCTCCATCCGAGTTCGTTCCAACCTCTAAGAGCTTGGCTTCGAAACTTACCATTTTACGGGCATAAGGCTGGCCATCGGGTCCACGGGTCGTGTGGGCGTTGGCGATATTCTGCCCAATGACATCTAAACGCACTTTTTCCGCGGCGAGCGCGGATGCGGTGCTTTCCAATCCTGGCATTATGTTCATCGACTCAATCTCCTATTTCCGTTTGCTACATTACGCGTCCAGTGATGGCCGTTTTGATGCGCTTCAATGAATTCGCCGTGTACTGAGTGAGGAACTCGTACTGCATGGCGTTCTTGTTCATTTTCATTAGCTCCGAGTCCAACTGAACATTGTTACCATCAGGGCGAACGCTGGGGGAATTCAGGTCCGTCTCCAGTGTTGCCCGGAGTGCTGAAATCGATTCAATATCGTTGGATTTTGCTAACTTTTTTAGCTCCTCGGCAAAGTCCGTTTTTATATCGACCCGTTTATATCCAGGCGTTTCGACGTTGGCCAAATTCCCGGATATGGCCTCATGACGGGCGTGGGAAACGTCTAGCAACTTTTTAGCCAGAACGTAGTTCTCACGGTCATAAATTTGATCGATCATGCCGAACGCATAGCATTCAGCGTGCCTAACTCATGGGTTGATATCTTAAATAGTTGATAATCATATATTTAAAATAATCAAAAAATATAAAGAAGGGGTATTCCGAGTGTAAGGGAACAAATTGCCTACCCTAATGAATTGTATCTAGCGGCCCTTTTGGGCCCTTTTCGTCGACACCATTCCGGAAGAATGATAGCATCGATCGAGGGGCCAAAAACTTTACAAAAAAGAGCCTATTCTTCCGTGGAAGCTTCAACCCGCTGATCGAGTGCATACCGATCTAGCAGCAGCATGGAATCAGAATTATCCCCAGCCATTTTGAGCTTATCAATCATGTCGGATACGACCTTTTCTTCTTCGACCTGCTCGTCGACAAACCACTTGAGAAAAGACACGGTAGCGAAATCCGATTCATCTTGGGCGATTTTATAGAGTCCGTAGATGTGCTTGGTAACTTCTCTTTCTTGCTCAAGCGAGGATTCGAAAACCTTGAGTACGGACTCGTAGTTCCATTCTGGGGCCTCTACGGCTGGCAATCGCACGACCCCGCCTCGATCGATCAAGTATTGGTAGAACTTCATCGCGTGGGCACGCTCTTCCTCGCACTGTAAGCGCATCCACTGAGAAAAGCCGTCATAGGCATTGCGCTCGAAGAAAGCGGCCATCGAGAGATAAGCATTCGATGCCGAGAGCTCGATTCCAATTTGCTCGTTAATTGCTGATTCCAGGGCTTCGCTAATTTCCATGATTTCCCATGCTAGAGACCTCGCGTTTCAATGGTCGAGCGTGAAACGCGTTCCGTCATCTCGAATGACATCGGTCATATCAATTCGTCTGCTAGCCTTCCATGCATAAGGACATTGCTTATCGAAGGGAACCACGCTTGGCATCGATATTATCTGGCTTTCAGCTCCTTCCGATTTGAGCAAAATCGATTGTGAAAGGTTCCTCCCCGAACCTCCAGATCCGAAGTCGAACGAATCATCCGGGAAACAGAGCCCTAACAGACTCGGACCCAAATCTAAGAGCGAAATCAACATAGGATCTCTTCTGGCAAATCCAAAGCCTTGGGGCCATGAGAGCAAGAGCGGCACCCGCACTGAATCTTCATGAGGCCATCCTTTGCGAAAAAGCCCGAACGACCCATGCATATCCCCATGAACCGAGGTGAAAACGAAGATCGTGTTTTCCCAATCAAGGCGATGCCTGGTCTCCCTACATATGCGGCCAATCGCCCGATCCGTCGCTTCAATATGCCCGTAATAGCCAGCCAATTCTCGACGGGCGCAATCTCGAACAACTGGATCGGCAGGCACTTCGTCCGCCAATACAATAGAATCAGGCAGCCTGGCATTAATTCCTGAGGGCTCTTCCCTGTATGGAGGATGAGGAGCGTCCAGGCTGATACAGGCGAATACGGGTTTATCTATCGATTCAGAACTCAAATAGCGGCTCCATCTTTCCGCGAGAACGTCCGATTGATAACCCTCGATTCGTGTCGGAGGACCGATTCCGGTCCCATGATAATAGCCATCGTTTAAAAGAAAGCCCGACTCAAAACCCTCCCAAAACTGGAATCCTCCTCTACGATTTTCGGGAACTTCAATCTTCGCATGTTCTACGCCAACGACCGGAGCATTTTGATCGCGGTCGAACAATTGCCATTTGCCGAAAAAAGCGGTATTGTAGCCTCCTTCTTGAAATCTGTGGGCGATCGTCACGGCGTTTTCCGGAAGTGAATCGAAGTAGCCGAAGACCCCGTTTTCTGGACAGCGTATACCCGTCAAAAAAGCTGCCCGTGCGAACACTCCCATGGGATGAGGCGTTACCGCTTGGAAAAAATCGATGCTCTCTTCCGCCAAGGAATCGATAAAGGGTGTCGCCGCATTCCCATCACCACTGTATCCAGTCGCCCGCGCTCTCCACTGAGTCGTCATTACGACTACCACGTTGGGTCGCTTTTCTGGTGTCGCCATCATCTCAATTCCAAAGCTATGGACTTGATACAGCAAGCGAATTGAAAAAAGTTCCCAAGCCAATGGAACAACAATCGGCTGACTTCGCTTTGAGACCAGCTCAGCCCAAAGATGTCCCTTCAATTATGTAAATGATCAAGGGCATGGCCAAATACGAAAAGCTGGAGGACCAATTGGAACTCGATTCGGAGAGGCTTCTCAATTGTCTCTTCGAAGAGAATCCAATACCCAAGGCAATCGTCGCGACTCTCGATGGGACAACGGTGGGTTACGCCATCTACTTCTTCAATTTCTCAACCTTTCTCGGCAAGAAAGGCGTCTACCTCGAAGATTTGTATTTAGAAAGAGCATACAGAGGCACGGGTGTAGGAAACAGGCTCTCTATATGAAAGTCGCCGAAGTCGCTCGAGACGAAAACTGCGGACGTATGGAATGGACGGCCTTAGATTGGAACGAACCCGCTCTTGAATTCTACGATTCACGAGGAGCCAAGATACTGGAAGATTGGAAAATACTACGTCTGACTGAGAGCGGTATCGAAGCTCTAGTCGGTCAAGTCGACTAGGACGGAATGCCCGCTCTACGAGAGATTGCCTGGCTGACGAGCCTTTCGTTGGACGCTCCCTTGGTGGCGGTCGTTTGGCAGCGGGCCTCTAAGAACATCGCAGCCAATCCGTAATTTCATCCTCCAGGGCCAAATTAGCCTTGTCGAGTAGCGTTTCGGAACGAGCCCCAGCCTCCGCCAAGACGGAGAGAGGAATTGACTTGAATCTAGAAGGTATGGACCGGCCAACGAAGATAACAATCGAGCCTATCACGACCAGAGCCACTGAAAGCGCGACTCGGATTCGGCTTTTTGAACTGGAAGCAGGCATAATTCCTATCCGATCCTCTCATCGAAAGGATTTGCTCTAACCTGAACCGGAGTTTTGGCTAGGTCAAATCGAAGACCCATGGCATTGGAAATTGTTCACTTCGGAACTCCCGTACT
>JAYZHU010000183.1:0-11046 GCA_036166175.1 Verrucomicrobiota bacterium
TATTCGATCGAGTTGAACACATGTCCACGGAATATGGACACAAGCTCCATCTACGCAAATCGCTACCGCCTCCCCAAAATGCCCTTGCCAAAATGCAAGAGCTCTACGAATCGCTCCAAAACGTTTCCGGCGAATTGAACCAAAGCTATGCGGAACTATCTGCCCTGCGAGGGTTCGCCAACGACGTCTGTTCTAGTTCTACATTAGGCGGAGTCATTGAGCGAAGCATTGAAACCTTGAGGTCGGCTTTCGACTTGACGCAGGTCGACATTTGGCTCGAACGCGAGAACCACTTGGAAAATGCTCTGGACGAGGAATCCGCTCCGATTTCTTTGGTGGAGAACTCTACCCTTTCCATAGCTCGGGCATACCGGGACCAACGAGAGCAGATCGTCGTCGATTGCCATGAGCTAGACTCCGCTGACCCCTTGCATTCCCAAAACCGATGCGCCCTCATAGGGCCGATTTCCTGTCAGGGAGACCCAATGGGTGTCATTGTGATTCAACTACCCAGAAACCGATTGGGCGAAATCGAATTGACTATAGGCCGGTCCGTGCGGATCTTCAATCAGTTGCTTGCCCTATCGATAGCCAAAACCGACTCCGAGAGGGACCGCAAGGAAATCGAACGCTCGAAAGTCCAACTCGAGATAGCATCCGAGATACAACAATCTCTACTGCCTTCCGAGTTTCCGAAGAGCCCCCATTGCCGCATAACGGGTCGATGCATAGCTGCCCAAGCGATTGGAGGGGATTACATCGATACAATCGAAATCAAAGGCCAGGGGCTTTTGCTTATCATCGCAGACGTTATGGGTAAAGGCGTGCCTGCAGCCCTCTTGGCAACTATATTCAGAACAGCAATACATTCTCGGCTCAACTTGGCAGAAACTCCTGGCTGGCTTCTCTCCCAAATCAACGAACAGTTCCATTCCGAGCTCGGCCATCTGAACATGTTTATAACAGCTCAGGCAGCTTACTTCTGCTATCGGGACAAGAGCCTGAAGCTCGCTAGTGCTGGGCACTGCCCTGCCTTTCTTAGCCATCCCACCCAACCCCTACCCGAGCAACTGAACGCAGAAGGTCTGCCGCTCGGAATCAGGGCTGATTATATTTATGAAGAACGTCTCTTTAAACTTACCGAGGGCGAACGAATTGTGTTTATAACCGACGGGATCTATGAAGCGGAAAACCAGGCTGGAGACATGCTCGGGCTTAACGGATTCGCCCAACAGCTTCCCCATATCTGGCAAGGAAACTTTGAAGAGTTTCCTGAAAACGCCCTCGCCGTAGTCGCCACCCATGCCCAAGGTGGAGCTTCCCAGGACGACAAAACCCTACTAGCCTTAGAAGTGCTCTAAGGATGGTCTTTCGAATTCGAACGGACCGTTCTATTCTTCAGCTTTATTCCTATAAAAGCTGCGTCGTTTACCAACTCCACCCACACACACGGAAGCGGTCGCCAACTCGATCTCCTGAGCCAGGGAAGTCAGGGATTCCCGTCCCTCCTTGAACGCGACCTTAACCAGTTTCTCGGAATCGAGGGCTTTGTTAAGTTCTTCCAACAGGCGCGGGGTCAATCTGCTCTTCCCGACGTGTATCGCCGGTTTCAGTCGTTGAGCAGCGCTTCTTAACGCGGCCTTCTCTTTGCTGGATAAATCTATCATCGAGTCTTTCCTTGCCCTATTGAGGCAAGTCCGTCAACCGAAGGTCAACAAAGCCGATCGATACATCGCCGCAAAAACATTGATTTCGGTGCTGGGCCGTTACAAATAGCTTTGTTCCATGAGTCGTGAGACCTTCATTATCGCCGCGTTCTACAAATTCGCTCCTCTACCAGACTACCAAGAGCGTCGAGAACCCCTGCGCGAATTTTGCGAAGCCCATGGAGTGAAAGGAACCATCCTCCTAGCCGAGGAGGGGATCAATTCCACCGTCGCTGGGCCGAAGGATGGCATGGCTAAAGTTCTGGAGCGCATCCAATCGGACCCAGCCATCGGGAAATTGACCATCAAGTATTCCCAGGCTTCGGAGATACCCTTTTATCGAATGAAGGTTCGTCTGAAAAAGGAAATCGTCAGACTAGGTCGGCCCGATGTGAATCCCAACGACCAGGTAGGGGAGTATGTTGATCCCGAAGACTGGAATGATTTGATTTCCGATCCGGACGTGACGCTCATCGATACCCGCAACGACTACGAGCACGATCTTGGCACTTTCCAAGGAGCAGCCAATCCCCATACCAAGAATTTCCGCGAGTTCCCGGAATACGTTGATACAGAGCTCTCAGGCAAAGAAGATAAGCCGATCGCCATGTTTTGCACGGGCGGAATTCGCTGCGAGAAATCGACATCTCTACTGCTTAAAAAGGGATTCAAGAAGGTGTATCATTTAGATGGAGGCATCCTGAATTACTTAGAGAAAGTCGATCCAGCGAAGAGCCTTTGGCGGGGCGACTGCTTTGTATTCGACAATCGGGTAACCGTAAACCACCGACTCGAGCCTGGCGAATTCGAAATGTGCCACGCCTGCCGGCACGCCATTTCAGAAGAGGACAAAGATTCGCCCGAATATGAGGAAGGCATTAGTTGCCCGTATTGCTTCGAATCACTTACCGGCAAGCAGCGCGAGCGGGCGGCCCAACGTCAAAAGCAAATCGAGATCAGCCAGAAGCTTCAGCGAAAGCACATAGGCATGACGGCTGAGGAACGCATCGCCTGGAGAGAGGAGAAATTGGATAAGCGGCGTCGCAAAAAAACGCTGGCCGGCCCTCAGGCCTGAAAGATAGATCTACTTGGCAGGCCGCTTTTTCGGGATCCTCACTGGCGTCCACATCCGGAGCAAATATTCCGATAGGTTGAGCATACTGATCTTCCTGCTACCCTCATGAATGACAACTTCTCGGAAAGGCGACTCGAATCGCGATCGCTCCTCAAAATACTCCCAAAGCAGGCTGTTGAGATCGAGCACCTTTGATTCCCGACGCCCTCCCCGCCTATCTATTTCCCAAACACGAGCCTCCCAAAAACGCTTCTCCTCCGCATGGTTCTCCAAATAGTCCATTAACATGCGTTCGTAACGGTTCAAGCTCATCGGGTAGACCCCTATACATCGAATCGGGAAAGTAAAGATCCTCGGAGCGCCTAATACCAGTTACGAAAAAGAATGAGCAGATGGTAGACTAGGCTTCCAGCCTGTGATCTCTACTTCTGATACAGGCAGTATGCCTGTTCTACTTTCTAGATGGGCGCTCGGCTTGCGCCGCCGAAGCTACACGAGGGCTTGAGATCGCCCGCTACTAAAGTCAGAAACAAAGCCAATCAATGGCCAACCTCTCGCTTACCTGCGGGATCGCGATGGCTCGTATTGATTTACTAACTCCAAGTCTCGATGCAAATTGGCGGTAAATTGAAGCAGAATCGGTATGTCGTCTCTCCCATCGAATTCTTTGACGATATCCATCTTCAACAATTTGTTGCGAACGAGAATGTAGCTCGTAGTTGCAATAAGAGGACGTTTAAACGCCTGTATGTCGCGCTTGCCCGAGCCGACAAACTCCGATGTATAAAAGTAGGTTAGACGATAATTATTTTCGTCCGCCACAATCCAATAGCCATCGACGAAGTCCTCCATCTCTTCATCACGCCCGAATTTGAAAGCGATATAGTCATCGAAGGATTCGAACTTCTCCCGATCCGCGTACTGTTTCCTCGCTTCGATTATATTCTCCTTAGTGGAATTCTTGAAAGCCTCGAAATTGTTTTCATTGAATACTGAAAAGGCATACCGCTCCGGCACCCAAAGGAGAACGAAATTATTGACGAACTCGGAACCCGTTTCCTGGAAATACCGCTGGTTATAGAAAATGCTGGAAAGCGTGTATCCGGCCTCCCCTTTCGCCGCGTACTCTTCATGAAGCCCCTTCACTTCCATTCCATTTTCCCATCCGCTATAAAGCGGTGGAGACAATCTAGCCACTCCCGCCTTGAATCCCCAGCTCTTGCGATACTCTACTCCGTTTTTAGTGAAGCGGTCATCCCCCTCCAAGGGAATGCGTATCGCCTTTTTCGCCTCCCGTTTCGTTTGCCGTTCCTGCTTTTCCGCTTTTGCCGGATCCTTCTCCTGGCCGGAGCTCCCGTTTTCGCTGCCACTATCGACCGGCTCGTAAGCAGCCCCCTCCGATTGACCAATCGAATCTTGCTGTAAGGCAGCGAAAAGCCCCAACGGAAGAACGCTTTTCACAGTCCATCGCCACAAAGGCTTCAAAATTGGCTCATTCCCGTTGATCATAGATTATCCCTGTTCGAACAACATATGATAGTGCTCAACGCTTGCGACTTGGCAAGCAAACCCGGGAAACCAACAAGACAACGTATAAGCGCTAGCCGGGATGATATTGGCGTATTCATTGAGTAATTGCGCTCATCAGGTTTTCCGAAATTCCTCTAAGACCCTGCTTTCATTGGAAATAGCCGTTAAGCAATGTCCACCCTAACCGATTGACAACCACTAGAAGAGGAGCACCCCCAGGAATCTAAAGACTTTACCATCCCCACTCGCCACACCTTATCAACTCAATTTAATGTCTTAGTTGGTTGGTTAACTACGAAAGCCCGGTTTTCGAACCGGGCTTTCTTCGTCTTAAAATAGATGAGCGCCTTAAGTGACGCTTAAGGAGCGAGCTACGCTACTTCATTTGGGCAAAAGTCTTTTTGAGAAGATCCAGATCACTAGCTCCCTTTGTCTTCGCCTGGGCAGACTCGATTAGCTTCTGCTCGTTTTCGTTCTTGGTGGGCTCTTTCTTCTGGTAATAAACACCGAACTTGCCTGGCCATTCCTCTTCCGCCAGGGCGAGAGCGCCGGCCATATTCTTTACGTCGTGCTCTTCTTCATCAATCACATCAAACGCGCCACCCTTGCGAGGCACGGCTGCATCAAAGGCTCCCTTGTAGAACTCGACGCATTCGCTCAGGCACTCGACAACCGAAAATCCGTCGTGCTGGATCGCTCGCTCATACATTTCCATCATGTGTTTGATTTGGGTCGCATGCGTGCGAGCTACGAAGGTCGCCCCGCTTGAAAGCAGCTTCCGCATCGGATTGGTTGGCCGGTCGATGGCTCCGGTGGGATCCGTCTTCGAGCGAAAACCTTGAGGCGATGTTGGCGATGTTTGCTTCTTGGTGAGACCGTAGACGAAATTATCCATTATCACATACGTGAGGCGGATGTTTTTTCTCCCAGCATGATCCAGGTGATTACCGCCGATCGAGAACCCGTCGCCGTCGCCCCCAAAAACGAATACATGCAAATCATCGCGTCCCAAGCTAACGCCCGTCGCGAATGGCAACGCTCTTCCATGAATGAAATGCCCGCCATGAGTGTTCACGAAATAAGGGAAACGAGATGAACAGCCAATCCCGGCAATTGTGACAATGTTCTCCTGAGGAAACTGCAGTTTCTCCAGCGTCTTGAAGAACGCTGCCAAAACAGCGAAGTCACCGCAACCGGGGCACCAAGTCGGGTGATCGGCGGCAATGCCTTTTTTCGTTATCTTGCCGCGCTCGACGGTGGCTAGGGCTGAGGATGTGCTCATTTGATACGGGCTTTCGTTTTATAAAGGTTCGTTGAGTGTACTTTATCGGAATCTGCCGCTAAAGGGCCTCGATTCCTTTGATTATTTCGCGGATCTTAAAAGTAAGACCATCCGTTTTTGCCAAGCTGCGGATAGCAGGATTGCAGGTCTTGGCACGTAAGAGCGACGCTAGCTGGCCGTAACCGTACAGGCCTTGATCATTCATCTCTACGACCATGATATCCTTAAATCGAATGAAAATCTCTTCCAAGTCATTCGGCAACGGGTTCACATATCGAAGATGCAAATGACCCATCTTCTTTCCAGCACTCCTTTGTCGAATAACCGTTTCCCGGATCGGGCCCCAGGTACTGCCCCAGCCAACGACCAACGTGTCGCCCTCTTGATCTCCAAATACTTCAGAGGCGTCCAAGGAATCAGCGAAAGCCTTGATCTTGTCTCGACGCTTTCCCATCATCTTTACGTGCATTTCTGGATTGGCGGACGGGTGTCCCGTTTCGTCATGCTCCAAGCCCGTCACTTGAGGGAACTTGCCGCCTTCGATCCAGCTTCCTGGAGGGGCATGGCGCGTAATTCGATTCAAGTCATAGGGCTTGAAGTCGGCAGGCCGATCTTCCGTGGCTAGCTCAGGCTCGATGATCAAGTTTTCCAGATCCGGATCATCGAAAGCCTCAATGCGGGAAGCCATCGACATGTCCGAAAGAACGAATACAGGTACGCTATAATCACGGGCAATCTTGGTGGCCTCCAACGCGGTGTAGAAGCAGTCCTCAACGTTTTGGGCAGCCAGCACAATTCTCGGGCAATCTCCATGGCTCCCGTAGATCGCCTGCATCAAGTCACTTTGCTCTACGTTAGTCGGCAATCCCGTGCTTGGACCTCCTCTCTGGATATTTATAACAATCAGAGGAATCTCCGCCATTGAAGCCCAGCCCAAGGACTCCAGTTTCAGGGAAATTCCAGGTCCAGAGCTCCCCGTCACTGCCAAGCGACCCGCGTAGGAGAAGCCAATCGCGATGGAGGCGGCTGCGATTTCGTCTTCCGCCTGAACAAACGTTCCCCCGTACTTTGGTAGCTGAGACCTGAGCATCTCCATGATGGTCGACCAAGGCGTGATTGGATAGCCAGCGCCATGGCGGACGCCACCTGTCAAAAGACCCAACACGATAGCCGTGTTGCCATCCATTGTCACCTGCGGCGGCCCAGATTCATCGGGAGCCAAAAACGCGTAATACCGATCCATGACATTGTCGATCGGATACGAATAGCCCGCATCGAATGCCAGATTGGCATTGCGCAGGATGTCCTCGGATTTGGACCCGAACCGCTCCTTGAAGATTCCCCTCAGCTTGTCGACGTCCAGCTTGAAGATCCTGGCAAGCAGTCCCAATGTGAAAATATTCTTCCCCTTCTCTCTTGCGGAACCGCCCAAAGCCTCGACCGTCAGGGCCGCAATGGGAACCCCGATTTTGAGAAATCGATTCTCCTCTTCGTCCAACTCGACGTGGTCCGAGTCGTAGAGGAGAACGCCCCCGTCCTTCAAATAAGAGATGTGTTCGTCATAACTGTGCTGATAGAAAGCCACTAGGAAGTCGGCTTCATCGCCAGCCGAAAGAACTTCTCCCGTGCCCATCCGGACCTGGAATATGGATGGCCCGCCTGAGATGGTTGCTGGGATCGTCATGTAGGTCATGACTTCCTGCGCGCTTCGACCAGCCAATCTGGCGAGAAAACCGCCAATCGATTGTATGCCGTCCTGCGAATTGCCTGCTAGTCTGATGACCGCGTCTTTAATGAGTTCCTCCGACGGAGGTGGGGATGCAGAAGCCTCTGTAGACATTTTGTTCCGGAGAATTAGTGGTAGGAATTTGCGCAGTCAATCCGTTGCTTGCGATTTTGGGAATTATTCCACCGCTATTCGCCTTCTCAGGCCCGAATTCCATTCAAACGCCCCAAAACCGAGCCGATTACCGGTTCGGATGATACGACCGATTTGACCAACCCGCGCTCGGATCACGCAAATGGATTTGAGAGCAATCTCTGGAATAGGGACCCAAGAACCATCTGTATCAGAGAATTCCTACAACCAGTGGTTTAGAAACGCGACAGTGCTTGCTCAGTAAATAACGTGTGAATAACTTTTAGCGTTTTTACTTATATTTGGAAATCGGAGCCCAAGCCCTTAATGGAAACTACAGAAAATCGCGAAATCAACGCGGAGCAGAACTGCCCTCCCTCCAATCTATCATCCATCAGTCACCGTGTATTTGATACTAGGGTTTCCTTAAAGAGTCGCCCTCGGTAATTCATTGCTTCCCTCGAAAGCCCAGCCTCGAAAGCCATTTCACAGCTCATTAGATCCTTTTGCCGAGTCCTAAATTCAGGAATTGGCTTCCCATCCGCCAATGTCGAAACCGGAGTCTCCACTAGATAAAGACAGTTTGAAGACTTCGCGTCCCGCTATCGAAGGGCTCGGTGGGACGCTCTTCATGCTTGCGGTAGTTAGCGACGAGGATGATGCGGCAACGCTGCGCGCTGATTTGAAGCGGTCCCGATTAGACGAATACAAGCTGCAACGATGCGCCACGACGAACGATGCTCGCAACATGCTTCGAGCCTGCGCCTTCGACCTGCTCATCCTCCAGCTCGATGAGTTCGAGAACCCGGAGGCGGAGGTCGAACGATTTCGGGCAGTTGGATTCGAGAGACCCATTCTCGGGCTGATGTCCCGCCGACGTCTGCAGCGTTCCGGTTTTATTCGGCCAAATGGGGTAGACGAAGTCATTTGCGTCGACGACCTTTCCCCCTCGCTAATCGAATCATCCATACGATCGACAATATATAGAGCTACCCTTGCTTCCGAGAGGGCCCTGTTGGAATCGCGATTAAACCTGTCCATGCAAGCGGCCCAGATGGGGGCCTGGACCTACTTCCCGAGAAGGGATCAGATCGTTTTGGATCCCATCGCGCTGGCATTGCTGAAACTGCCGAGCAGCCCTGCCGAGCTACAATTGGATGAACTTGTTGATCGGGTCTTTCCCGAAGATCAGTCCACCCTGTCCGAAGCCTTGGACCGCTTTCCACTAAAGAACGATTTGGTGGAATGCCTCATTCGCGTCAACGGCGACCAGATGCCCTTGCGGTCCTTGGAATTGAAGGGACGCATCTGGAGAGGCAACTCCGCTGAGGAAACTTCGATCGTCGGCATTATTCGGGAGATTCCCAGGGCTAACGAGCTGTATGAGCGAATCGCCGAGGCAAACCACGCGATTCAAGAAGCCCTGGAAGCCAGAGAGGACGCATTCAGGAAAGCGGATCAAAAACTAAAGGCCCTCGCTGAAGAGTTCGCTTCGACTCAAACAGAGCCACGCGATGCCGAAATCCGAGATATGATCCCAATTTCCCCAGGGGAATCGGCCAAAAAGAAGGCTCCAAAGGAGGGAAAGTCGCCAGCCAAGCCAAAAGCTGCCGAAACAAAGGCAGCGGACGAGGTCTTGCGCATAGACAAGAAGTCGGCCTATCAGGAGGTGTCCAAATCGGTGGCCAAAAAGAAGGCAGCCAATCCTAAACAAGAATCCCTTCCATTCGATTTCGCTCAAGAACCCGTGGCCGACTACAGCCCGCCAAATCCCGCCAAAGAGGGATTCATCGGCGCGGCAAAGCGACTGTTGGAAATGACCCGTAGCGAAAACGCTATTGATGCGACAATCTCCATCGCTGACGAGCATGCTATCGAGCTGGAAGAAAAAAAGGACTTGCTCTTCGATATCCTCAAGGAGCTGCTTACGAACGTCGTTCGACACTCCAAAGCTAAGCTATGCATCGTTTCGCTGTTTCGCGACGAAGACGAATGGGTGCTCCAGGTCGAGGATGATGGTGTAGGGCTCGATGAGAAACTGAAAAGCGTCAACGCCCCGCTCAATCAGATTGGCCTTTTCCAAATTCGGACGCGACTCGCCTTGAAAGGCGGCCATCTGGATATGGTGCCTGCATCGCCCAATGGCCTGATTGCTCGCGTCCGTCTACCGGTCTCAATTAGCGACACCGCTAAGAACTCCTAGTCGTATTCCAGGTCCCAAAGATGGATTCGGGGTTCTCTCGACATCGAAAGACCTCCTTGGTAACAATGGGACAAAACTATGGTGCTGATTCAGCAATATCTGACTGAGACTTGGGCTCTTATCGCGGAGATGGGCCCTTACCTGCTAATCGGATTCCTTGTAGCCGGTTTGCTGCATCACTGGTTTCGACAACAATGGATTGAGCAACGCCTCGGATCTCCTAGTTGGAGTTCCACCGCTTTCGCATCCCTCGTCGGCGTACCTATGCCACTTTGCTCATGCGGCGTCATACCCGTAACAGCTGGCCTACGAGAGAAAGGGGCTAGCAAGGGAGCGGCTACCTCCTTTTTAACCTCCACGCCCAAGACAGGAGTCGACGGCATCTTGGCCACATATGGCATGCTTGGCCCGCTATTCGCTATCTACCGTGTTTTCATAGCCTTTCTTTCGGGCTTTGTAATTGGAGCCACCGTCGAAAAGCTCGGGAGCAAAGATGACCATTTAAAGAAGCACGCTGAGCGAGAAGATGAGGACCGCACTCCCACTCGGAAGCAGAGCGCCAAATACGGATTCCTCACGCTGCCCGGAGACATCGCCGGCTTGTTAACCATTGGATTTCTACTCGCCGGAATGATCAGCACAATGGCTCCAGATAACCTGCTAGCGAATCTGCCAGGCGGTGTCTATTTGAGTATTCTGCTAACTACCCTGATCGCGACTCCATTCTACATCTGCTCAACCGATTCAATTCCACTCGCCCTCGCCTTGATTGAAAGCGGCCTTCCCGTCAGCGCAGCTTTGGTGCTGCTAATAGCCGGCCCCGCAACCAATATCGCCACGATCACGACAATGCGAACGACCTTAGCAAATCGCGAAACCTTCATTTATGTCGCCCGTATGGTCATTTTCTCCTGGGCGGCGGCTCTGTTCTTTCACGAGTTTCTGGATACGGGGGACTTTCAAGTAGGACGTCATCACTTGTACGGATTGACGCTTGGGAACCATCTTTCCGGGGCTCTATTGATTGCCCTGCTAGCCTTCGGCTACCGGAAAATGAGCCCTTCAGGCGAGCTGATGCCTGAGGGCGAGTGCCCTGAACATCTCGAGCCGGAACTGGCGACCCTCACTATTCAGAGAATGTCTTGCAGCCATTGTCGGGATTCCGCTGTCGAAGGCTTGACGAGCCTCTCATTCGCTTCTCGTGTAGACGTTGACCTCAATTCCGGCCAAGCGATGATAAGAGGATTGGACATTAATCCCGACGTTGTATCCAGAAAGTTGGAATCCTTGGGCTTCACTGCCAAAGGCTTCATCTTGAGGCGGCAAGATCACGAGGGACAATGATTCGATACAGCCGCCTAATGGGACGAATCGCCATACTCAGCCTCGCGC
>JAYZHU010000184.1:0-7706 GCA_036166175.1 Verrucomicrobiota bacterium
CGGGGTGTCGTGGAGATAGCTCGAAGGAGGTATCGATGATCCCCAGTTCGAGCATGCTTTGATAGCGGTGCTGTCTGAGAATGTCCCAGCCCATGGAGTAGCGGCCTTCGTATTGCTTGATGTCCTCGGGCTTGGCGTGCAGAGGCCAATGGGCGGCATTGAATGCAACGTAAAGGAAGAAGGGCTTTTCTTCTGGCAGGCGCTTGTGCTCTTCCAAGAACCTAAGTGAGTAGTCCGTAATCGAATCCGTGTAATAGAAATCTGGATTCCCTCGCCACTCGAACTCGCGATCCTCCCCGTTCAAATTGAGATCGACTGGAGCGAAAAAGTCGGAGGTTCCCCAATAGGTGCTGTAGGAGCTGTCGAACCCTCTATTATGGGGAGCGCTGGGCCCGTTTGGCTGAGCCGGATCCGACAGGTGCCATTTGCCAGCCATGTAGGTGCCGTAGCCTGCCGATTTTAGCGCTTCGGGCAGCAATGTTGCTTCCGGGTTAAGCCCTCCCGTTACCGAACCATCTGCCAGAGACGAATTCGGATACAATCCGGTCATGATGCTGGCGCGAGTCGGCCAGCACATATTTTGCACGTAGTAGTTGGCAAGGCGGAGACCGTTTTCCGCTAGGGCATCCAATGCCGGCGTTTCGATCTCGCCACCAAAGCTGCCGATATCTGAGTAGCCCATGTCGTCGGAAACGATGAGAAGAATGTTCGGACTCTCCTGCCCCGAGATGGAAATGCCGAATAAGACAGGAAGAAGGAGCAGTAGAAAAGGCTTCATGGGTTCAATGATCGAGGTCGCGCTTCGGCTGTCAACGGATAGGTTCGGCTAAACGACGGTTCGGAATCGTGTTTCTGCTTGCGGCGCTGAAGGATGCAACGCCTAATGCCCGACCTTTTTGCGGGCCTTGTCTAGGATCGCTTGTCGCAGGACGATACAACGCATGAGCGAAGACAAAGACAATACACAAGGGTTCAGTGCCCTGGGACTCGCCGAGCGGATCGTTAAGACCCTCGACGTAATAGGCTACGATACGCCGTCGCCCATCCAAGCGGCTATCATTCCGCGAATTCTCGAAGGGCGTGATGTCATAGGGCAGGCTCAGACCGGTACCGGGAAGACGGCGGCGTTCGCGTTGCCGCTCTTATCCACGATTGATCTAACCAGGACCAAGAAACCCCAGGCGCTGGTATTGACGCCAACTCGCTAGTTGGCTATTCAATTGGCTGAAGCCTTTCAGAAATACGCTGTCAAACTCGAAGGATTTCATGTCATCCCGTTTTACGGAGGCCAGGATTACAGGGTTCAGCTGCGTCAACTCAAGCATGGCGTTCATGTCATCGTGGGAACCCCTGGGCGGGTGGTGGACCACATGCGTCGGGAAACCATCGATCTGCAATCGCTGAGCTGTGTCGTCCTCGACGAAGCGGATGAAATGCTGCGAATAGGATTTATCGATGATGTCGACTGGATCATGGAGCGCACTCCAACTGGGCGGCAGGTCGCTCTTTTTTCCGCCACAGTTCCCAAGCCGATCAAGCGCATCGCCCAACGCCACCTAGTCGATCCGGTAGAGATCGAAATAAAGGCCAAAACGACTATTGCAGATCGAATGCGTCCACATTGGCGGAGCTCGGAAAGGAGGTGGGTTCAAATTAAGGGTAGCCCTTATTTGGGGCGAAAAGAGCCTTGTGGGTAAATTCTTCGGCAGCTGTTTCAAGGGCTAAAGATGTTGCCGCTATGGCTCAAATGATTACCAACAGAAATCGACTCTCGATATTGATCATTATTGGTAAAGTGGAAATCAAAGCTTGGCAAAGGTTCTCAAAGATATCCGTGAGGAAAGAGATCGATCGAGTCTTATCCGTAACGAATCTCCTTTGACATAGGCGTGTGTTTGGTTTGGGAACGAGGATGTGGAGCGAATCAGTAAAATGTCGAGCTCGTCGCTACACGGAACCTATCAGATTAGAGACAATGAAACTATATAGCCTACTCGGTATCCTTATCCCCTTTAGTTTTTCCGCTGCTCAAGCCGCTGACATCGCCCCTAGTTTGGATGAGATGGACACAGCCGTAAAAGGCGAATGGTGGAACAAAAAGCACACGGGGAACCAGGCGTGGCTGGAAATGGTTAAGGTTCCGAGGGACCAAGTCGTTGGGTTCGCTTTGTACACGGTGGATCGGAATACGGTCAAAATGACAGCCCAACTGTATCCGCTATACCCTCACGAAAAACGAGTGGCCCGCCTAGAGCTGGAGATAGATGGCCAATGGCAAGAAGTGGCCAGGGCCCCTATATACGAGCACGGCTGGTCTGCTCATTTTAGAATCGATGGATGGGACGAAAGCAAAAGCGTTCCTTATCGTGTCCGTCACGGAGAAGGTGCCCAGTTCGAGGGGACCATTCGGGCCAATGATCGCAGCAAGAACGAGGTTGTCATCGGATCCTTGTCCTGCAACTCCAGATGGCATAGAGGCGATCGCAATTCCATTGTCGCCAATCTCCTTAATCAGGATCCAGACATGCTGTTTTTCGCTGGAGACCAGACCTACGATCATACCGAGCATACGTCGGGTTGGCTATTGTGGGGGAAGCAATTCAAGGAGGTGATCAAGGACCGGCCTGTGGTAACCATTCCTGACGACCATGATATTGGCCAAGGAAACCTCTGGGGCGAAGGAGGCGTTCAGGCCAAGATACGAGCTGGCAACGATGGAGGCTATTTCTACCCAGCGGACTACGTCAGAATGGTTGAGCGATGCCAAACTTGGCATCTGCCAGATCCCTACGACGCCACGCCTGTCGCTCAAGGCATCGGAGTCTATTACACAAGCTACAATCTTGGGGGGATCGATTTTGCCATCATTGAGGACCGGAAGTTCAAGACAGGTCCCAATGGCGAGATTCCTGATATGGGCCCGAGGCCGGACCACATTAATGAGCCGACCTACAAGCGTTCAGCTGTCGATAGGCCGGGGCTCAAGCTCCTAGGGGATAGGCAGTTAGCCTTTTTGCATCAGTTTTCTCAAGACTGGACAGATGCCGATATGAAATGCGTCCTTTCAGCCACGAATTTCGCCGGCGCCGTGCATTTGCATGGCAGCTTTGAGAATCGCCTTCTCGCCGATCTAGACAGTAATGGGTGGCCACAAACGGGGAGAAACAAGGCCCTATCGGAGATGCGTCGAGGAATGGCCTTTCACTTGGCTGGAGACCAGCATCTATCGGTAATTACTAAGCATGGAATCGAAAATTGGCGGGATGGGCCAGTCACCTTTGTCAATCCTGCTATTGTCAACAGTGTGTATGGCCGCTGGTGGTGGCCAGAGGGAGGCGAGGCGGGCGCCAATCCAATTGATGGGAGTCCGCTGCCATGGACAGGCGACTATGAAGATGGATTGGGCAACAAGATTACTATGATCGCTTATGCTAACCCAGATCCGGAAGCGAATCGACGAGACGAGAGAGATCCGGAGGATGATTGGGCTGACGGTTATGGCTTGGCTAGATTCTACAAGGATAGGCAAGAAGTCGTATTCGAATGCTGGCCACGTTTTTCGGATGTAAGCAAGGGCGATGCCGAGCAGTTTCCCGGCTGGCCCAAACGCTTCAAAATGGCGGATAATGACGGCAGAGAGGCGGTCGCTTATTTGCCGGAGATCCGTTTTCGGGGGATATCCAATCCGGTAGTTCAAGTGATTGAGGAATCGACAGGCGAGATACTTTACACGACACGCGTAAAGGGAACGCGGTATCGCCCCAAAGTGTATACAAAAGGTACTTATACAGTGAGAGTTGGCGAGGACCAGCCCATCCTAAAATCGGTGAGCGGAATTCAATCGGTATCAGAGAATAGCAAGGAAAGGCTGTCGATATCCATCCGATAGCGAGGTGACCGTCGATTCCAGATGAAAATCGACCACATCCAACTCGCCATCCCGCAGGGCGGGGAGAAATAGACACGAAGCTTTTTGTGGATACATTAGGTTTTCAAGAGGAAGAAAAGCCGGTGCCTTTGAGGGATCGAGGTGGATGCTGGTTTCGTGATGGAGAAGCTATCGTCCATTTGGGGATCGATTCCGGCTTTACCTCTCAACGGAAGGCCCACCCGGCTTTTCTGGCTTCGGAAATTGGCGAGCTAGCCAAACGCTTGGAAGAATGAGTTTCTGGCGCCCGGGAGTTTGGAGGTCGATATTAGCGAGACGGGTAGATATTATCTTTGGCACGACATGCGACGCTCTACCGAAATCATCGGTATAGCTTAGACCCCTCGCTTCCGAATGGTCTGTAAACCAGTGTGAAGGAAGCGAATGGATTGCCCGTGGAATTCGTCAGTCGCTCCGGGATGTCTGCCAATGTTGGAGATTATTCTAAGTCGAGCTTAGGATACGTGGAGATCGATAATCCAGTATCGTTGCGAATCGATATTTCCGGCGACTTCGAAGATCGCGTCTTATCGTTTTCGCCAGGAATTTTCGATTCAATCGGGATAGGGTTTCTCTAAGGAATTCCCTCGGCTATGGCTTTACCTATAGCTGGCGTGATCCTACTCGTCGTCGGGCTAGTCGATTACTCGAAGTCTCGAAAGGAAACGAAGGACCGGGAGAGAGGGTTCGCATGAACTCAATTTGCTGGAGGGCAGAGCCGCCCCTCGCTATCTAACAACGCGACCTGAGCCGCCACTATTGAGGAGGGCTTCTACCTCGGTTCTAGTCGAGAAATTGAAATCGCCATATATAGAGTGGGCCAAGCATGAAGTGGCCACCGCGAAAGCGATGGCTGTTTGCGGTTCCTTTAACTCCGGCGTGTTGAGGGCGAATATCAGCCCAGCGCCAAAAGAATCGCCGCCACCTACTCGGTCTACGATATTGCGGATTTCATAAGGCTGATATTGGCTGCCATCTAGCGGAGCAAAATAGGGATGGTCGCTGGACTTGTCGTAGAGCATAGCCCCCCAGTTGTTGTGCGATGCCGATACGCTTTCGCGAAGCGTTATCGCGACCCGGGAAACGTTGGGAAACTGCTCTACAATTTCACGGGCGACCGTAACGTATTTGCTTGCGTCTATTTTCCCGGAATGGACATCCGTATTTTCAGCGTTGATACCAAGAATATCGGCCGCGTCTTCTTCGTTGCCGATGATTACGTCCGCGTAGGGGAGCAGGCGCCGCATCGTTTCGCCGGCGAGCTCTTTCGAAGACAGGGTCGGGTTCCAGGCCCATAGCTTTTTGCGGAAATTCAGATCGCAGGAGACAGTCAGGCCTGCGGCTTTGGCCCGCTTCACAGACTCGATCGTAGCTTCAGCTGACGCTTTTGATAGAGCTGGTGTGATACCGGTCGTGTGAAACCAGCCCGCGCCATCTAGTATGGACTCCCAGTCGTAAGCTGAGGCAGGGGTCATGCTGACAGATGAGTATTCCCGATCGTAGATTACTCGGCTGGGACGCTGGTTGGCTCCAGCTTCCACGAAATACAAGCCTAATCGTCCTTGGTTTGTCAATACAACGGCACTCGTGTCTACGTCGAGACCGCGAAGTGTAGAAAGGCAGGCTTGGGTAATGTCATTGTCGGGCAAGGCCGTAACGAATCGAGTATCGCCACCCAACATGGCAATGGAAGCGGCGACGTTAGCTTCGGCCCCGGCGAATGTTAGATTGAGGTCGCCCGGTAGCGATTGACGAAATCGATTGTGTCCATGAGGGCAGAGTCGCCCCATGATTTCTCCGAAGGTAACGATGGTTTTCATTTTAATATCTGTATTGAAGTTTTGCCGACGAGACGGTTTTAGTATTTGGCATTCTTTGGCTAATCCTGCCCCCGTGCCGCTTCCACGATTTGGCGGGCTTCCCTGGCGTTAGCTTCGATTTGGTCCCAATTGCTGGCCACGATGAGATCGCGTTTGGCAATCCATGATCCGCCGATCGCCGAGATGAGCGGGGAGGCAATGTAGGAATTCATGTTTTGAGCATTGAGGCCCCCGAGAGGAATAAAATCGATTCCCAGGTGTTGATAAGGGCCGGCCATGCTCTTGAGTTGGGCTAGACCCCCGGAGGTTTCAGCAGGAAAGAATTTCAATGTTCGGCAGCCGAGTTCGAGCCCTTGCTCAATGTCGCTAGGGGTAGCGATGCCTGGGCCGAAGGGGAGACCCTTATCTCGAGCGTACTCGACAATGCGGCGATTTAGGCCTGGAGCTACGCCGAATGCGGCTTCGGCGCCGACGACCTCGTCGATTTGCTGGGTGGTCAGTATCGTGCCTATGCCCGCAAGTATCTCCGGCACCTCTTGGCGAATCGCTCGAAGAGCATCCAAGGCGGCGTCGGTGCGGAGAGTCAGCTCCATTGCATTTACTCCTCCTCGCAGGAGAGATTGAGCGAGGGGGACCGCTTGTTTTGCGTCGTCGATAACCAGGACGGCTATGATGACGGTCTCTTTTAATTTAGCGTGCAACTCGGTTGGAAACATAGGAATCGATCGGATGATTGTCAGTATAGTTGACAAATAAAACTACATAACCGACAACGCTAAATTATACTTTATTGATGTCAACTGATTCGAGAGGGCTAGCCACATCGTTGTTCAAAGCTTTGGACGCGCTGAGCTTGTTGAGCGTGCGTTCGGATGGGTTAGCTATTCGAGAAGTAGTGGAAGGGATGGGGCTGCCCCGCAGCAGCTTGATTCGCATCCTCGATAGTTTGATTCACTACGGTCTTGTTGAGCGAGGAGCGGACAAGCGTTATCGCGTCACTGGCAAATTTAGGGAATGGCGAATGTCGAATAGGGATGAGGAGCTAATCGACTCTCACCGTGATTTTATGGAAGGCATCGCTGGTGAGATTGGGGAGATGGCGATATTGGGTCGGCTTCAAGGGCGTATGATTCGTCATTTGCATTATGAGGAGCCTGATTGCCGTGTCCGGGTTGCTCCTCCTATTGGCCGCAAGATTCCTCTCGAGCGCATGGCCATGGGCAAGTTGGTCTTGAGTCAGCGGCCAGACTTGCTCCGGGCTGGTAGTCCCAAAAAGTTGATACGAGAAATCGAGTTGGCCAAGGAAACGGGCGAAGCCTGGAATCGAGGCGAATCCGAGGAGGGCATCATCGCTTGGGGAACGTGGTTGGGCGAGCCCTCCCCGTTGACGCCCATGATCGCGGTTACGTGGCCAGATTTCCGTTATTCGGAAAAGGCCCTCGCCAAAGTGAGGTGGTTGCTAGCAAGCTTTAGCTCTTAGCAAGCTGCTTGTACTGCCGGGCTTGCTCGATCTCGTCCGCGGAAAGAAGGGACTGCGTGTGGTTAGCCAACAACTGCAGTTTTTCTGAAGCGTCTCGGAGACTGCGTTCATCGTTGCGCCAGAGGAAATTGTGAATCGCCAGGGAAAGTTTCTCGAGCGGTTGTTTGGCTGCAGTGAACCTCGCTAGTCGACGCGGCTCGCATGGAGGCAAGTATTCGGAGGCATCCTTGAGTTAGTCACGAAAGCGCTGGCTTGCCTGCAGGAGTGCTTCGAAGCACTCGTTCCGCGATAGAAAATCGATTTGCTGGCAGGCGTCCAAAAGGCCGGCGAAGTAGGTGCCTGGGGAATCGGCTGGGGGGACTCCATCTGATTTTTCCCTGGGCTGTTCCGGATCTTGGGAGCCAGCGAAAGCGAAGCGAGTCAGCAGAGCAATAGTGTGGAGAATATGGGTAATACTAGTAGGGCGCGACGCATAGAT
>JAYZHU010000185.1:0-10667 GCA_036166175.1 Verrucomicrobiota bacterium
TGAGGTGATGCTTATATCCTCGACGAGCATCATGCGCCGCTCTCGAATGTCATCCACACCGAATCGCCATCGATTAATCTCGGCCACATAAAGCCTACCAAGAGAGTCGAAGGTAATTGCCGAGGGATTCTGGATCTGCGACTCGTCCGCCCAAAGATTGATCTTTATATCATCGGGCATCTCGAAATTGAGCATGCGAATACGAGCCTTATCATCGTAGTACTCCCGTATGGCCCGATCGGACTCGGATCCGAACACCGGAGAAGCCAAAATGATCAAAAACAAGATTCGTTTCATGTATATTGTGTCGTAAGTGATAAGGAAAACTGAGAATGCGATTCCGGGTCGGAGGCCCAGGAGGAAACCAGGCGAACACAAGTACAAGCAGGAACCCCTTCTACCGTTTCCAAAGCGGCTAGCTTACCCGAATCTCCATCGACTGCGAAATAGACGATGTTGTTCGAATCCCGATTGGCTACTGCCAGCAAATCCCCATCTGGACTGATCACGAAGTTGCGCGGATGTTCACCGCCGGAAGGAATGCGTTGGATAGGCTCTAATGAGCCGTTCGAATCGCTGATTCTAAACACCGCCAAGCTGTCATGACCCCGATTGGAAGCGTAGAGAAAACGATTCGATGGATGAACGAGAATTTCAGCTGAAATATTTGGCTCTTTGAATTCCTCCGGCAAAGTTGAGAACACTTCCTTAGGTTCCAGAATACCGTTCTCAGCATCCCAATCATAGTGGGCAACGGTTCCGTTTAATTCATTCAAAGCATAGATCCATCGACCATTTCCATGGAATGCTAGATGTCTCGGACCCGAACCAGCAACCGTCTGCACAAAAGGCTTTTCTGCCGCTTCCAGTCGACCCTTTTCCACATCAAATCGATAAAGCCAAATGCGGTCCATACCCAGATCGCAGACAAACGCATATCGATTTGAAGGATCGGTATAAATCGAATGGGCATGAGGGACTTCCTGGCGATCGGGAATGACCTTTGAACCTTCACCTTCCAATCCAATTGACTGGACGAGGGGCTTAATCTCACAAGCCCCATTCAAAGGGAAGAGAGAAAGCATGGCATCACCGTAACTGACTCCCAGCAGCCAACGTTCGGTTCGATCCAGATTGATGTGGCACATGCCCTGCCCTGCCGCTTCTTGAAAATTAATCGGATCGAAGTCGCCCGACTTTGCTGCCCTCTTAAAAGCTTTGGCCAAGCCTCGCTCATCCGGGCCTGTCGCAATTGAATAGATAATAGATCGATCCGCATTCAGACGAAGGAATCCCGCTTTCGCTTCGACCGTAAGCAGATCTAGATCACCTAGACAGAACGGATCTCGGCCAACACGCTGTCGGTAAATGCCATCGTCATTTCCTTGGCCATTCGTACTATAGTAGGCAATCAGGTCTCCATTGCTCATTGCCGCCCTAGCAATGCCTAACGGACGAAATTGCAAGTAACGACTCGGCCAGTGCCGTTTTTTCCTCCTCGAAGGGGAAAGGATCTAGACCTCTCCATCAGAATCGCGCTATTCACCTCAAGTGCTTCGAAAATCAAGCATTTCACTGTTCCTGTCAGTCAAACTGGTTTCCTCGGACCTTCTCGCATCCCCATTACTGGCTGACCCCTATTCTGCTCGAACGGTAAGCACCGGAGACTACCGGATCACTGTTGAACGCCTGTCGAAAACACCAATCACTTCCTACGCTTCATCCAATACCTTACGCACGAAAATCAATGGCCCATCGCTGATCCGCGTCCCCGATTGGATTAGAGATCCTCTGGGGAAATACTATCTCTACTTCGCTCATCACGACGGAAAGTTCATTCGGCTGGCTTACGCGAACGCGATTCAAGGCCCATGGAGCATATACGAACCGGGAACCTTGCGCCTCGAGGCCAAGCATCTCGCAAGCTTTGATGAAATTGGTAATATCTCGATTAGATCGCCCACCACATCCGATGGTCGCGACTTTAACCTTGCGGTTCTGAGCCGCAGCGGCGCCTGTCGTCGACATGAGGGTTTAAACTGCAGTAACCGACGTCGCTCCGATCTTTACGAATTTTCGTCTAGTGAACTCCATAGCACTTTATGTTTAAAGGGGTGAACGGTTCAGGTAATGCCTCGGTAGCCACTGGCTGCTGCGTTGTCAGCAACAAACCCCAGAAAAAGAATTAGTGGCCAAATGTCGAGAAAAGGCTTGGATTTAGCGAGGAATACTAATCGACCCGCAATAAAGATTTAGGAGGAGCGGCGATGCTTATGCGGTGGAATCCGGACTGGGTACCGATTATCAAAAAATCGAGTCACTACTTTTTCAATACGCTTACGAGTTATCCCAAACGCGGGAAACGTCGTAGAACGCTCAAGCGACAGGCCGGAACTCTACCTTAACAGATCCTCTTGGATTGACTATGCAAATCTCCTTATGCATTGAACAGCTAAAGATCGTTACCAATTATGTATTTACCCCCTACGCGTCGCCACTTTCTCAAGTCCTCCGCTGCTCTAGCTTGCGGAGCCCTTTTGACCAGAGACCTGAGGGCCACTCAACAAGGCTCCTATCCCTTGGAAGGTCGACTCTACAAGACGCTGAAGATCAATATGATCAAAATAGACGGTTCCCTTTCCGAGCGATTTCGTGCCGCCAAAAAGGCAGGATTCATGGGCGTGGAAATGAATTCACCCGGAATGGATGTAGAAGAGACCCGGCAAGCGATATACGAAAGCGGTTTGCCGGTCGACGGAACCGTCTGCAGTACCCATTGGAAGATTCGCCACTCAAGTCCTGATCGCTCCACCCGGGCGCAGGCTTTGCAGGACTTGAAAACCGCTATTCGTGATACCCATGCGGTAGGTGGCCACACGGTTCTACTCGTTGTTGGCAAAGGCGAGGATGGGCCGGAATCCGAAATCTGGCCTCGGTCAGTGGAGAACATCCGCAAAGCGATACCACTGGCCGCTGAGCTGGGAATTTCCATCGTTATCGAAAACGTGTGGAATCAATTCCTCTATGATCATGAAGGCGACTCCAATCAGACCGCCGAGCGCTTCGTCAAGTACGTGGACGAATTCGAATCCCCCTGGGTTGGCATGCAGTTCGATATCGGTAACCACTGGAAGTATGGATCCATGGGAGACTGGATACGAATGCTCGGTAAACGGGTTATCAAGCTCGATGTTAAAGGATTCTCTAGAGCCGAAAACAAGTTCATGCAAATTGGCGAAGGTGATATCGACTTCCTGGATGTCCGCAAAGCCCTGCACGAGATCAACTACCATGGATGGGTAGCTGCCGAAGTCAAAGGCGGGGATCTCCCGGAGCTAAAAAAGATATCCGGACAGATGGACCGCGCGTTCGGACTTTAGAAGCCCGACTCGAATTGTCTTTCCGCTTCCTCGATTATCGCTTTTCTCAGCTCTTCTCGACTGGATTCTTCCAAAATCGGCATTCCGCTCTCAAAGGAAATTACCGCCGTTTCGCCCGAAGCGTTCTGGACGGTAACCCCGAACCCGGACACGGTAGCGTAAAAATCGAAATGCATTCGGCGACGAATCCGGGTAGTTACGAGTTCTAGCTCCTCCGTTTCCTCGACCAGATTCTTTACGCGATTATAGTCCCCCATAACGCCGAATTCCTGTCCGATATCAACCGTTCCAAAGTACAATTGCGATATGTACAGCATCCCAATGGCTACAATCATTGCCAGGGATACGCGTACGCTGCGTTGAATCGTTTCCTTGGATAGAGAAAACACGTAATTTTGGCATATTCGCAAAATCAGAGTTTTCGCAAGTCAGAATTCAATCCAAAGCGGCGTTAGAGTTAGTTCTTCATTCCAAAACAAATCCTATCTAAATGTAGATTTATGATAAGAGCTGCAGCGATCCAATCTCAGCACGAGCCCGGCGATAAAACCGCAAATCTGGCAACTATCCGGCGTTTCTGCCGAGAAGCGGCGATGAAAGAGTGCCAAATTGCCTGCTTTCCAGAGATGTGCGTTACCGGATATTGGCATGTCCGAAACCTTAGCAGAGAGCAAATCGGCTCCCTTTCAGAAATCGTTCCGGACGGACCGACTAACCAAGCGATCGCTGAGCTCGCCAAAGAATACAAATTGATCATCGGAGCTGGGCTCATCGAGCAATCGAACACAGGCGAATATTACAATACCTATGTCATAGCCCAGCCCAATGGTCATGTCGACAAACACCGCAAACTCCACTGCTTCGTCAGCGAGCATATGTCGAGCGGCGACAGATACACGGTCATCGAGACAGATCTGGGCATCAAATTAGGCGTGTTGATCTGCTATGATAACAATCTCATCGAGAACGTCCGTCTTACGGCTCTGAAGGGCGCCGATATTCTTCTCGCTCCTCACCAAACGGGAGGGTGTGATTCATTGAGCCCTGGAGCCATGAGCCCCATCGATCCAGAGCTTTGGCAAAACCGGAAAGCCAATACGAAAGGTAACGAATCGGAATTCAGAAGCGTGCAAGGCCGGGAATGGCTAATACGGTGGCTCCCTTCACGGGCCCACGACAACGGGCTCTTCAAAGTATTCAGCAATGACGTCGGAGAAGATGACGGTGAAGTGCGAGCCGGAAACTCCATGATAATAGATTGCTACGGGCGCATTTTAGAAGAAACCTGGCAGGCTGAGGAAACCATGGTAGTCGCAGACTTGGATACCAACCTTCTGGACCGTTGTACGGGCAGACGCTGGATACATGGTCGAAGACCGGAACTGTATTTAGATTTTGGCCAGAGCTAAGGGCGTTGAGCTCGATCCCCGAGCGGCCCGTTTCTCCAAATAATCAACGCTAAAGAATGATCTGCTTCTTGGCTGGCCAAGAGCTGGAACCTTGCTAGCCTAACGTTTGAATGGAAGAGCTTATCACAGCGGTAGGCGGACTCGGTTTTTTCCTGTTCGGCATGGCAGTCATGACCTCGGGCTTGAAAAAGCTCGCCGGGGAACGGATGCACCACTGGTTGGGCCGAGCGACTAATACTCCTGTGTCGGGCGCGTTAACCGGCGCCACCGTTACCGCGATCGTGCAATCGTCTAGCGCTACTACGGCTGCGGCAATCGGTTTTGTCGGGGCTGGTCTCATGACTTTCCAAGCTCTGGGCATTCTCTTTGGGGCGAATATCGGCACCATCATAACCGGTTGGGCAGTGGCCCTTTTAGGATTCAAACTCAAGTTGGGAGAAGTTTCGCTTCCGCTGCTTTTTATTGCCGCTTTGCTTTATTTGAACAAAAGTCGGCGACGACTAAGAGGATCCGGAAAGGCCTTAGCCGGATTCGCCTTAATCTTTCTAGGTATCGATTTTCTGCAGACAGGGATAAGCGGGGCCAGAGATTGGATTGATCTTAGCGACGTCCAGGCGAGCGCTTTTGGCGGACGCGTTTTGCTTGTGCTAATTGGTATCGCCTTAACCTTGATCACTCAATCTTCCAGCCCGACCGTGGGTCCTTGACCGATAGACCCTTTGTTCGTCACATTTTATGAAACATCGTTACTTAGGAAACTCTGGACTGAAAGTTTCTCGCGTCTGTCTAGGTACCATGACATTCGGCAACAAAAGCTGGGGTTGCGATGAAGCGATTTCCCGAGCGTTGCTCGACGCCTACATCGACGCTGGTGGCAACTTTATCGATACAGCGGATCTTTATGCCGATACCGAGTCAGAAAAGATCCTCGGCAAGATTCTCAAAGGTAAAAACCGCGACAATCTCGTTATAGCCTCAAAATGCTGGTTTCCGATGAATGAGAGCCCGAACGCCCGTGGCCTATCAAGGAAGCACATTGTCGAGGCCTGCGATGCCTCGCTAGAGCGGATGAATCTCGACTATATGGATCTCTATCAGATCCACGGACCCGATCCCTACACGCCAATCGAGGAAACAATGAGTGCCCTAGACGGCTTGGTTCGTTCAGGGAAGATCCGCTACATCGGTTGTTCCAACCTCTACGCCTGGCAAATCGTCAAAGCCAATGCAGCGGCCGACAAACATGGCGGCGCCCCCTTCATCTCTGGTCAATATCTTTACAATCTCATTCGCAGAGATATCGAAACGGAAATCATCCCCGCGTGTGTCGACCAAGGCATGGGCGTACTCTGCTGGAGTCCTCTTGCTAGTGGGCTCCTCACGGGCAAGTACCGTGGAATCGACATCCCCGATCCAGGACTACGATTCAAGGAGATGGGCAAAATTCTCAATGATCGCTTCATCTGGAAAGAGGCGTTAGAATTGGTGGACATGGTTTGCGAGATCGGCGACGAGCTCGGAAAAAGTCCTGTAACCGTAGCCTTATCCTGGATACTTAAGGACCAGGCTATTACATCCGTATTGGCAGGATCCCGATCCGTCGAGCAATTGCGACCATCTCTCGAAGCTGGCGATTGGGATTTGCCCGATGAATATGCTGAAAGGCTGACAGAAAAACTGCCTCACGAACACGGCTACCCATGCGATTGGATGAAGATCTGCCTCCTGTCGAACTTCGCTGAAACAGAGCAAGAGCCCAACCGAGCCCAGCGATTTCCACCGCTTTCATGAACTGAACATTCTCTACCGAAGTTCCCTGCTGCCTCTACTCAATCTACGCTCATGTCTTCCCAGCTCGAACAACCGACCCGATCGACATCGCAAAAATGGCCGATCATGGTCGTTTTCGCCTTAATCTGGGGGGCTCTCATGAGCACTGAGCAGCTTTCGATACATCTGCTTCCCGCAATGATCGAACAGTTCACGGTAAATCCCACCACCATCGCTCTGATTTTATTCATAAACCCGGCATTCGGATTTATTGCTCAGCCAATCGTCGGAGTGCTTGGCGACAAAATTTGGACGCCCGTCGGTCGCAGGGCCTTTTTTCTTATTACAGGCGCCCCAATCGTCGCCGTCTGCCTTTGGTTCGTGCCCGAAGCCCGATTTCTCTGGCATCTAGTTGTAATCGTGGTGGTGTATCAGTTCTTCCAGGATGTTCTCTGGGGATCCGATCATCCGCTACTCGCTGATCTTTTTCCTCCCAAGCAAAGGCTTTTCGTATCTGGAATGCTGATCACGGCTGGTCAGTTAACGACTTTAGTATTTCTGCGATTCGGCATGAAGCACTTGGATTCGGATGAGCTCTTTAGGCTAGTAGCGGTCATACAAGTTGTCTTCGTAACGGGTCTATCCTTCTTTCTGAACGAGAAACCGGTGGTCAAAAAGGATCGGCCAAAGCTCGATGCGAAACGCTATGCCCTGGACCTTTTCGGCGATCCAACTCGCCGAAAATTCGCCATCCTCTATTTTGTTCTGTCGATGGTTATGAACCTCGCCGTCCTAGGAGGCTACCTTCGGCTTTTCGCCATCCACAACCTAGGCCTAGATCAGGCCGAATACGGCGAAACGTTCTGGGTATCCACTGTTCCGCCTCTTTTGCTTTCCGTGCCCATGGCCATCGTCGTCGAACGCTTCCTTTCCAAACGCTTCGCTATGCTGGTTGGCATAGCTTGTATTTTGACCTCATTGTTCATCGGCTGGATGGCCCAAAGCGCCGACCATCTCCTTTGGCTGGCGATATTGTGGGGTTTTGGATACATGATTACCATCGTTACCTTTAAGCCATTCTTCAGCGAGTATGTCCCTCGCGATATCCTGGGCCAGGTAAGCGGAGCTCTCAATATTTGCTGGGGGCTTGGGCGAGCCATAGCCGTACTGGGCGCCGGAATAATTATCGATAACTTCTTCGATGACAATTACCGCTATATATTCCCCCTATCTATCCTTCTAGCTGTCGTTTCAATATGGATAGCGGCTCGCATTCCCGATCTTCGTTTCGAAGCCAGAAAACTGGGGAAAGAGCCTGAATCGGCTGGCATAACAAACACCTAGCAGAATCTACTCGGACACCCGAGCAAACCTAAGGTAGCGGTCGATCTCGGAGCGGCCATCCATATTCTGGATTCGCAAGAGGTTGTAGACCGACCGCCCTAGCCCACAGACGTCAACTTAATGTACCGCCGATTCCGCTAGGCTTGGGAGATCATAGCGTTGTCTCAAACGATCCAATTCCGACTTCATTTTTTCTAGAACATCCGCGTATCTCGGATCTTCCGAGACATCACGCATTTCGTTTGGATCGGTTTGCAGATCGATCAACTCGAATCCATCATTCGAATAGTAGTTAATCAACTTATAGCGTTGGCCTCGAACGCCCTCGTGACGCGGCACGCCATGCTCGGTCAAATGCTCATAGTAGTGATAATACAAGTACTTTCTCCAGTTTTCGGTTTCCGGGTTTTCAAGAATCGGGAGAATGCTGTGACCTTGAATCTCTTCAGGCACCGGCACTCCTGCAGCTTCCAAAAAAGTCGGCGCGTAGTCGATATTCTGCAGGAGTTGTCTGTATTTAGTCCCAGGATCGATTTTTCCTGGCCAGCGGATGAGGAAAGGCATGCGGAACGATTCCTCATACATCCACCGCTTATCGTACCAACCATGCTCGCCAAGGTAGAAGCCTTGATCCGAACTGTAGATGACGATCGTATTTTCCGACAGACCCTTAGCGTCTAGGTAGGTTAGCAAGCGCCCGACGTTTTCATCCACGGAGTCGATACAGCGAAGATAGTTTTTAATGTACCTCTGGTATTTCCAGCGAATTAGCTCTTTACCAACTGGAGAGGATGCGAGAAAGGCCTGATTTCTGGGCTCGAAATAGGCGTCCCAAGCTGCTTGTTGCTGAGGGTTCATTCTCTTGCGTTCTGGCTCGTCGAGCCGGCTTTCGAAGTCGTTGGCGAAAGGCACGCGATCCTGAAATTTCATATCCCATTGGTAAATGAAGTGGTCCTTAATCGACATAGCGTTGTTCGCCAACGTGTCGCTGCGGCCAGTCCAGTTGTCGAAGAGCGTGGGCGGCTCGGGAACCGGAGAGCTGTCGTAATTGTATAGATGCTTTAGGTTGGGAGCCCATGTTCGGTGCGGGGCCTTCTGCTGACACATTAAAAGGAAGGGCTTGTCTGGATCCCGCTCGTCCAGCCATTCGAGGCTCAAATCCACGGTGATGTCCGTGACGTAGCCTTCGTAGCTTTTGCTATTTTCCCTTCCTTCGCTCGTGTAGAGGTCTGGATTGTAGTAACTCCCCTGCCCCGGCAGGATCTCCCAATAATCGAAACCAGTGGGATCCGAGTTAAGGTGCCACTTGCCGATCAATGCAGTCGCGTAGCCTGCCTCTTGAAGCAATTTCGGAAATGTCATCTGGGATCCATCGAAGCGAGCGCCGCGGGCGTTTGTGTAGAACCCATTCTTATGGCTATGCTTACCGGTTAGCACCGATGCTCGGGAAGGTCCGCAAATCGAGTTAGAGCAAAAGGAATTCAGGAATATACCCCCTTCTTGCGACAGCCGATCGATGTGAGGCGTTTCATTGATCGTCGAGCCATATGCCCCGATGGACTGTACAGCATGATCGTCAGTGAAAATGAATACAATATTCGGCCGGCTTTGAGCTTGTCCGCTCAGAATTGACGTTCCTCCAATCGACGTAACGAGCCAGATCGCTCCTATCGCCGTCGGTCCCTTAATTCGGATCCATGTTAATGTCTTTAGCATAGTTTCTATATTTCGATTATTTTCCGTCTATAATTCTCCATCGTCTCGAGAATCCTTGCAGCCTCTTTTAAAATCAGGGGATAGGCAGATTCTTTCGGCGCGTGTTCATAGCTATCCAATTCGAACAGCCGAGTATGCTCGTGGCCAGACACAAGCATCATCCTCATCATGTAGGCGTTTTCTTCATACGGGTCGAGCATTTCCAACTCTCTTTCTCCTGTTTTAAGGAGTAAGGGCGGCACATCTGCTCGAACGTGGTAAAGCGGAGCCAGGTCGTCGATTATTGGCGGCGCTCCCTCCGAACAGTAAGGCAGGTCTTCTTCAATCCTATAGGGTTGAGCACATCCAGCCGGCCAGATAGCCAAACCAAATGCAGCCGCGCGAATCAGAGGTTCCATAGGTAGCCTATGCCAAAACATCATGCAGGCCTTGCTAAATCATCTACCTCCAATAGCAATTCGAAACCCTGCCCGACGACAGCACTGTGGATTGGCTTTTCCAACTTCGCAGCTCAGAATTCTTTCTATGGCGCCATTGTTTACTAGGGTTGCTCACCCTGCAACCCATCTACGCCAAACAGAATACTGTTGAAATACCCCCATTAACGCATCATCACGCCTACTCTAGAATGACTCGTAGAAATACCCAACGAAACCGAGGTCCTCGCCGTCGCGAACCGACCGACCTTAAACCCTCGATCATCACCGCATCGATCGCGACCGTCGTATTGATTGGACTAGCCATATTTACCGACAACCGGGAAAACGCCCCTCACTGGGCCTTAAATCTCGGTCGACTCCATCTTGCCTTGCTGCATTTACCCATCGGTTTTTTCGGCGTGCTCACGATTCTCGAGTACCTCGACAGCTCCAAAAACGGTCCACGAATCGGGAAAGCCTGCCAGATCGTTCTAGATTTTACCGTTATCGTCGCTTGCATTTCAGCAGTGCTGGGAATTCTTCTAGCCCTCTCTGGCGGCTACGATGAATCCTTGCTTAATCGCCTCCGCTGGTTAGGAGTCCTTATCGCGATCTTTACGTTTTGGCTG
>JAYZHU010000186.1:0-6140 GCA_036166175.1 Verrucomicrobiota bacterium
GCCTGGTCGGATGGAGGGAGCGTGTTGTCCAGGAACATTGACCATGGCAAATAGATCGTCTGTATTCAACAGGGAAAACAAGGGGCTGCTTTCCGTTACCCTTTCTCCGACTTGGGTTGAGCGTTCTGAAATAACGCCGGACACGGGAGCGCGAACAATCGTATCCTCTAGTCGGAGACGAGCCCTTTCGTAAGCGATTTCCGCTTGTTCGAGATCGAAAACCTCGGTGTCGTATTCTTGTTGGTTGATGAGATTCCGGTCGTAAAGATCCTGGGTACGCTCGAATTTGGATTGCAGGTGCTTGTATCGGGATAGGGCCTCCCGCAAATTCACTTGCTGTTCCTCGTTTTCCAGCTGGGCGATCACTTGGTTGCGCTCAACAGGGTCGCCCACCTCCACAAGTACGTCCACGACAAGCCCGATCGATTCTGGGAATACTTTTACAGCGCTCTCGGTTTCCAGTACGGAGTCGAATTCCAGGTAGGAAGCGATTTCCCCTTTGTTGGCGATCGCGACCTTTACTGGGATATCTACAGCTTCCGTTTCTTCGGACTTTTTCTCATCTTCATCTATCTTTTGGCCGGATGGATTGCAGGCAACAAGAGATAGCGCCAGAAGACCAATACCAGAATGGACGACTGAGCGAAGAGCTTTCGACCGGAGGAGCTTATTTGACTGCATGATAACGCGGCCGCTAATCGGGAACCCCGAATGCTGCCTAGTAGGGAAGGGATAGGGTGATACTCATTCATACCCTAACTTGTCCACATAAGTTTCATATTTCTGAGTTGGGAAATAGATCATCAACAGTCTATCGGGGTCGGTGGCCCGTAGGGAGTGTCCAATGGGAAGATCTCTGGATTTTGACAGTAGGGCTGACGATTCAGTTTTTAAAATACTCTCCCTGGATTGTAGGACTCCCGAAAAAGCCCTTTAGTCCGCCGATTTTGCCTTCAGCAAAGCAACGTGCACTTTGGCGACTCTACCCATATAGTTGTCTACAAAATGATCGTTTGCGGCCAAACGAAGGTGTTTTTCAGCCAGTTCGCCTTCTCCGAACGCCTCGTAGTAGAGCCCAAGATAGAGATGGGCGTAACAAAGCGATTGTCGCGTGCCTGTCGCGGTCGCGGCTTCAAGGACGATTTCAGGCGTTGCTTCGCCTGAGAATAGCTCCCAAATCTGGCTCATAGGCACCCGATAGTCACGGGTGATAGGGATTAGCGATTGGTTGGCTGCTGCGATACCATCCACACGCGCTTTGCAGAGGAAGTGCCACACCGCGTTTTCCACATCTTGAGGATTCACGGTTTGGTGAAGCTCGAACTGGGCGACTCCTTTGGCGAATTCACCCGCATAGTAGTAGCTGATCCCTCTTTGCCAATGGCGTGGCTCCTGACTGGGAATCAATTCAATTACGCGATCGAAATCGGCGATGGATTGCTCGATATTACCCAGGTAAAAGTGGGTTTCTCCCCTAGTTTGAAAGAGTATGGGGGAATTTGGCGACTCGCTGATAGCCTCATCCAGGAAGTTCAATCGCTCCCTTAGCTCATCAAGAAAATCCGTTTTGGAAGCATCCTGGGACAAGGAATTCTCCATAGCGATGATCGCTGAAAGAGCGGCGATAAGTAGCCGGAATCTTCGAAGTCTAGCCATCTTGAGGGAGCATGGATCAAGGATGCTGCCTTTAGCAAGGCGCAGGGCACAACTTCAAGGCAGCTGAGCTTAAGTATTTTGGGCTAGTTTCTGAGCCCGGCGAGGGCTCGATTAGCCTCAATCATGCAATCGGGCCATTTAGGAGCGGGCAGTTTTCCCAAGAAGAATTTGTAAAGTTCTTCCTGTTCCTTGATTGAGCGATCTACGAGCTTGGCGAGCTCGGATATCTCGGGCTGGCATTTTTGGGCTGCTTCGTGGAGAGCTTTACGCTCCTCATGGGGTGGGATTGGCTCGGCACCAGAGCTGTAAAGGTTGATTCCCGCGTTTTCCCAGTCGATCGTAAATCGCTTTATTGCAACTTCGTCCTCGCTCGTTTTCTCGAGTACGGCCTCAATTTTCGATTGAAGCGCCGAGCGCTGCTTCTCCCATTTCCTGAGTAAACGCTGCTTATCCTTCGGTTGCATGCTGAATTGTTCGGCGCTCAGGAAGCTAATCTTAAGTCAAAAGCCATGATTTTTGAGGGATTTCGCTCATCCGCTGCTCGGCAGAAGCGCCTATTTTGACTTAGTGTTGACGGTTTACCCTTTAGTTACCGGCTCGTGGATCAGAAAAGGCTTCCGAAGTTTTGGCGAGCAATCGTATAATTGTGCGTCTAGAAGCAGTACGGAATGGAGTTTGGAAAAGGCAAAGTCGGATACGTTACTCTCGTGGGTAGACCGAATGCTGGCAAATCCACCTTGCTTAACCGTCTCTTGGGGTATCGTCTCTCGGCGGTCTCCTCGAAGCCTAATACGACTAGAAAGCGATGGCTTGGAATTGTTACGGGCGAGGATTCTCAGATCATATTTGTGGATACGCCAGGCGTTCATCGAGCCTTGAACCGCATGCATCGTTCAATGAGAAAAACTATAGAGGATGAAAGCGACAATGGGGATGCGATTATCTGCATTTGCGATCCTACCAGGAAATTCGGCAGTGAAGATCGCATGGCCGCGGAATTGGTTCGCGATAGGAAGGGACCTGCAATACTCGTAGTAAACAAGACGGATACGGCGGATCGAGAGAAGATCGATGAGGCCACTTCAAGGTATCTGGAATTTACGGGTGACCTTCCCGTAATTGAAATTTCCGCGCAAACGGGAGAAGGGCTTGCGGATTTGCTCAGCGAATTGAAATCGTTGATGCCGGAAGGACCCTTCCTATTCCCAGCTGACCAAGTGACGGACTCGATTGAACGGGAAATCGCCGAGGAGTTAATTCGGGAAACGGCGATCGAATCGCTCCATGAAGAACTGCCTCAATCGATTTCCGCGTTGCTGGAATCCTGGTCGGACACAGGCAAGAAAACGCGAATACAAGCCTCGATCGTAGTGGAGAGGGAAAGTCAGAAAGCGATCGTCATAGGACGGGGAGGTCAGGTCATCGAGAAGATAAGAAAATCGGCCCGAGGGAAGTTGATGGCTATGACGGATACATTTGTTGATCTAAAATTGCGGGTAAAAGTGGTGAAGGACTGGCAGAACAAGAAGCAGTTCCTGGAGGAGAATAGGATAGTCGATATGCCCTGAAAGGTGGTTTGGCGTAATGCGGTTTCAGCTAGGGAGGATCGGCTCGATCCTCCAAAGCCCCAATCGGAGGATCTAGCTGATCCTCCCTACGTTCAAAAATTGGCAAACCAAGTTTATAAGTGCGAGTCGCTTGAGCAGCAGGCCGCTAGCTCTAGATAACCAAACCGGAATTACTTAGCCCGATAATAGCCGCCGAGTTCGGAGGCGAGATAGGCAAAAGTTACGTAAACTGCCGTGCTTTGATTGATGCGCCTAGGTTCAATCTTATCTATGGTGTCGTTGGCGGTATGGTGCAAGTCGAAGTAGTCCTCGGTAAACATATCGAGTCCTGCTACTGGTACACCGATATTGGCCATGGGAGCGATATCAGGACCGCCTCGGGATTTAGCTCTTCCCGGTTGAACGCCAAGCGGTTTAAGGGCGTCGCGAATAACTGAAAGCGTTGGCTCTAGAGGATCGCCGACCCCTACGTTGAACGTTTGGATAGGGCCTTGACCGGCGTCCGCTTCAGCAGCGATTATATGCCGATCAAGATCGTCACGGTTATTATTGACGTAAAAGTTGCCGCCATAGATTCCGATTTCCTCCGCTCCGAAAAGGACGACTCGGATCGTTCGCTTCGGCGGGGAAGGTAGCTCGCGAATTAGCTTCGAGGCTGCCATAACTACGCCGACGCCAGCCCCATCGTCAATGGCTCCCGTTCCGAGATCCCATGAGTCGATATGCGCTCCCATGAGAACGATCTCCTCGGGTTTCTCGCTGCCCGTGATCTCGGCGATGAGATTCTGACTGGTAACCGTTCCCAGTTGTTTAGGCGTCAGGACAAGCTTGATACGAATCGTTTCAAAGCGTTCGCTGAGCCGGTCCAATTGCAGAGCGTCCGGCACAGAAAGGGCAGCAGCTGGGATGCGAGTGACGTCTTTCTGATAACGCGTCGCTCCTGTGTGGGCAAGTCGTTCCGTCGAGGTTCCGGCTGACCGCATTAGAAAGGCTATGGCCCCGCGCTTCGCTGCTTCTGAAGGTCCATTTCCTCTGATCGGACCCGAGATCTTTCCATATTGTCCGATCCCCATTGGTTGAGTGACGACAGCGATCTTTCCCTCCAGAGAGCCTGGTGGCTGCGATTCCAGAGCTTCAATTGACTTAAACAGAGCGATTTCGGCTTCGATTCCCTCGGGCGGGGTAGCCACGCTGCCGCCTAGAGCGGTGACGACAAGATTTTGAGGGGCGGGGGCGATGACAGCTGCCGTTTCTTTTCCGCGCTCCCACCCTCGATCGACGGGGAACGATTCTGTCCAAATCTTATCGAATCCGTATTCCCGAAAGCGTTTCGTGGCCCATTCAACGGCCCGCCTCTCATCCTCAGATCCGTAGAGGCGTGGGCCGATCTCTGTTGTGAGGTCCGTTGCAATTTCTAAGGCCAATCCGCTGTCCATGGCTTTTTGGGCCAGACGCGATGCCGTCCGAAGAGCTTCTTCGTTTCCCGAAGCGGGAAGGACTAGAGCAAAAAAAATCGATAAGAGTGAGAGGGCGCGGGCAATCTTCAAAGTCACAATGGACTTGGATAGGTCCCGGGTAATTGAAGGCGACTCTATTTTTCAGGGTTGTCTTCCGTCTCCCCTTCGATGCCCACCGTTTCGAGGTCCCCAATATCCACGGTGCCAGTACCAAAGTGGGTTCTCGATTTGGCGTACTTTTCAAGACTTGTCCCGTAGTATTCGCGGGCCGCCCTAGCCAACGCAGGATAAGCGTCTACAAAGTTAGTCCCGATAGCGGGGACGCTGAAGCGCGTCGTCCATAGAAGCTCTTTCTCTTTATTTTCTCTTAGCTTCTCGTAGTCGTAGGCCATCATAATGATGAAATAACGCTCATCTTCGAGCTCTACACGGAGATCGAATTCTTCTGTCTGGTTGAGATTCTTGCGATTGAGGGCCCGCCCGATTCCCAAGCGTCTGTTATCCATGGAATTCGCGTGCTTGGCTACATTGGCTCGCGCGACGTCATCGAGGTCGGATATTTCGTCAAAGGCATCATTATAGACCTCTGTGAATGTTTCTGGGTCGGCTTGGTCCGCATAGGGATCGGTTCCTTCGAGCATGAAGAGTTCTTCCAGATCCTGCTCGACCATAGTGGAACCGTAGTGAACGACTATCAGCAAATCTCCTTGCTCTGGTGAAGCGGAAGGGTAGTAATTCCGGTCTTTCATGTTTTCGGCTAGTGTGTCTACGACTTCCTCGAAGGTCGGTACGGTCAGGCTCTTGTCTTTGAAGCCCGCGCCGTAGGACTTGCCTTTAATGAAAACGTAGGTCTCGTATTCAGCCCCATTTTCCGATTCTTTTCGTTCGTTGTAGCTAGTGGAGGCTTCTGAATCGATAAATACTCTAGCAGTCCTGGCCCCATTGGTCTCGCTGGTAAGGGAGAAGCAAGTAATAGCCAACGCTCCCAGAGAGATTTTCATGTTTCTGGGAATCGGGCATTGGAGGCCCCCGTTTAGATTCAGTACCTTATTCATTTTGCAAGCGGTCAAAGTTGAAGATGAATCAGTTGGACGGGAAGCCAAATATCATAATCCGCGTAAACGGCTTGGTTCTGGCTGCCTTAAGTATACAAACGCTCTCTGGGTGGTATGGTTACGCTAAGACGTCGTTTGCTGCAAGACTGAAGGCGTCGAAGCTGGCAGCTTGCCAAATTGAGGATCCCGCTCTAAAGATCGAATTATGAGACGCTTTTCTCCTTTTGCGGTATTCTTCGCGGTTTCGTTCTTCTTTTGGGAGCCGAAAGCAGTGGCCGCTGAGGCTGAGTGGAGTTCGGATGGAAGTATCGTTTTGGACAATGGAGACGCTCGCGTTGTCATCTCTCCAGAAAAGGGCGGGCGGGTGATGGAATATTCGTGGAAAGGCAAGAATGCCTTAGAGC
>JAYZHU010000187.1:0-14266 GCA_036166175.1 Verrucomicrobiota bacterium
AAAAACATGCGCCCCGCTTGTTGGGGACCCACAACATTTGTTCGCGGGGGCGGGGGTTTCTCCTGGCCCCCTTCTAACCACGCCAACCACGCGACTCCAGAACCGGAGGAAGTCCAAGCTCTACCTAGACGAGGTCCAGGAAATCGTGGCCAAGGTCAAAGCGGGCAACGACCAAGACGGGGCGGTGCCCAAATTGCAGTGGACGGGCCAGGAGGAGACGAGCTTCTGATACTCTGCCTGTCAAGGGATAGTGGAAGCGAACTTTGGAGAGCTCAAATCGACCAAGGCAACGAGCTAAAGCGCAAGCAAAACAATAGCTCGCCCTCACCTGTAAGCGATGGAAAGCATGTTTGGGCAGCGACAGGCAATGGCGTGGTAGCCGCCTACACTATTGATGGGCGCAAGCTTTGGCAGAAAGATCTTCAGGATTTATACGGCGAATTCGGACTGAATTGGGGCTTTGCATCATCGCCCCTCCTATACAAGGGGTTGCTCGTATTCGGAGTCGTGCGAGGCCAGAATACGGAAGCTCCCGGATACGTTGTCGCTTTCGATGGCGCTACGGGAGAAGAGATTTGGAAAGTGGATCGACCTACCGATGCGCCATACGAATCCAAAGATGCTTACACGACTCCCATCCCGGTAAAAGTTGACGGGAAAACCCAGATCGTCGTATCTGGTGGCGCCTACGTGACCAGTCACGATCCTAGCTCCGGCAAGGAAATCTGGCGATCGGGCGGCCTGAACCCTGAAAATTCTAGAAACTATCGAATCATTGCCTCGCCAGTCGCCGCGAAGGGTATCGTATATGCGCCATCGAGAAAGACGCCTTTGCTGGCGATCAAAGCCGACGGGAAAGGCGATGTTACTGAATCCCATTTGGTTTGGAAGATGGAGGACCGGGCAGGTCCCGACGTCCCCACTCCAATTTCTGATGGAACCTACTTTTATGTTCTCAATGACTTCGGACAGATTTCCTGCTTCAACGCTGAGACGGGAGCTAATATCTGGGGGCCCGAAGAGACAGGAATTGGTCGCGTCAGCTCGTCGCCTCTCTTAGCCGAGGGAAAACTCTACTTGGTCAGCGAGACCGCAGAAGTGGCCGTCGTACAAGCGGGTCCCAAATACAAGCTACTAGGAGTCAGTTCCCTGGACGGCAGCTACACACTTTCATCCCCCGCTGCCGCCGGAGACCAAATCTTCATCCGTACTGGCGAACACCTCTACTGCCTGGGTAAAGGGTAAACCAAAGCGTAGCGCGGCGCTTCAGCCCGCGTAAGGGAGCGCAGGCTTCCAGCCTGTGTCCGATGGAAATTACGCAGGCGGGATGCCTGAGCTACTGCTGGAACCGAAATCGCGCGCTAACACTCCGCGCTACGAAAGGAATAATTACGCCTTCCGCCTTAATTCTTGCGCCTTAACTAGAACCGCCAATCCAAGCGTACTCCGTAAGCTTCTGGATCTCCGGGCGTGCCGGCGGCAATCTGCGGATTGATGAAGGAGTAATAGAACTCGTCGCCCAGATTTTCGCCGTAGACAACAACCGTGAATTGCTCGTTCCGAAAACCGATTTGTGCATCGTAAACTTCATAACCACCTTCACGGAAAAAGCCGGTATTGGATTCATCGAAGAAGGTTTCACCCACGCTACGGAACGTCCCTTGAAGGAAGAAGCCATTTGCGAAGCCATACCGAGCTGATCCGCGAATGGTGTATTCCGGCGTGAACGGCACTTCAAGACCTCCCAAATCCGCTCCACTAAACGGATCGATATGACGATCGGACGTTACATCGTTGAAACCGACCCCTCCCTCGAGAACGAAACTGGGTATGGGACGCCAAACGATTTCCGATTCGATTCCTTGAGACGCAACCTTGTCGGCGTTGATCACTAAATAATCCGTGGACTGAGGGACAGATCGCTCGAGCTGATAATCATCGATACTGATGTCGAACCCGATTATGCGAAGCTCGACCGTGTCATCGATTGCCGCGAAAGCGATACCGATCTCGTTTGACCAGGAGGACTCGTCCGCGAAAGCAGCCATGGAAGGCACATTGATAAAAGCGCTATATCCTTTCGGCTTGAAACCTGTGGCGGAACGACCAAAAATGGAGACGTATTCGCTCAAGTTCAAATCAAACCCCGCGCTGGCAGAGAGATAGGTGCCGGATTGACCGTCAATCACAGGAGCGACGCCGAAAAGCGAAGTTTTCACTCGGTTGATAGAGGTATCCGTTTCTTGAGCGCGAACGCCGATATCGAGAACTAATTCCTCGGAGATGTTAAAAAAGGCGTGCCCGTATGCCGCGATTTCTTGCTCGTCGATTGAGAAGATCGTGTCTTCAGTGAATGCAGGCGACACTCCTGGAATTGGGAACACCCGAGTAGTCTCGCCACTCGTATCCTTATCCATAAAAAAGATTCCTGTTCTCCAATCGACAGGATTGCCCTGCCCGTGGGATTCCCAGCGAAACTCCTGCGTAATCAGGCTTTGGTCCTGCTTGATCCACGATGTGGAAATAGTGAATTCACTTAAATCGAGGTCTACGGTGGAGGGATTGAGCTCCCAGTCCTGAAGAGCGGTTATCGACTTGAATACTCCCGCGCCAAGTTCCCGATCGAAGTGCAGCGAAATCTGGCCACGCTCGATCTGCGTTTCCCCTTCTAAATCCGAGCCAACTGCGAAAGGGTCCGGGCTAAGCAAAGAGGATAAGCGCTGGCTACCATCGTTGATGTCTTCCTTGACCAGCTTCAAGCGGGCATTCCATTCACCAGGCGAGAAAAAGAGACTATAGTGAGCGCCGCGAGCTTCTCGCGAATCGGTTTCCCGTCCCAAGGAGGCGTTCGTGATATATCCGTCTCGCTCGTTGTGATAAACCGTTAGGCTGTGGGCCAAATCGGATCCTGCAATAGGCCCAGAAACATTGACCCTAAACATCCTCTTGTCGAAAGACCCTGCTTCCAAACCGACTTCTACACGTTGTTCTTGCATGGGCTTCAAGCTGTTGATCTCAATCACGCCCGCGGGCCCATTGCGTCCAAAAATCGTACCTTTTCCGCCTCTGTGAACCGTCAGCGCATCGCCAGAGAGCAGCTCAGACGAGAAGGTGAATACGTCCCCTGAAGGCACATCATCGATGTACTGAGCCACGCCTGCCGGGCTGAAAAAGAGGGTGTTTCCCATTCCCCTAAGCAAGATGGAATCGCCGTAGCCTCGGGTCTCGCTCGAAGCTACGAAAAGATTAGGTACCAATCCGGTCGTCTCCTGGACCGATTGCATTTGGTACAAATCGACCGCTCCCGTAGTAAATGTGCTAGTGGGACCGGCCCTCTCAGAAAGCGAATCGCCCGCGATCACTCGAATAGGAGATAATTCGTAAATTTCGGAACCTCCAGAGCCGATTTGGCCCAAAGCCACCGCGCAGCCGCAGGAAAATGCAGCAAAAAACGTCAAATTTTTAAGCATAACGGAGAATAAGTTTTATAAATTCGCCTAGTTGAATGGATTTTCCCGCTCAAACAACGAAAAAGGACAATCCGATACAGTTCTCGCCAGTTTCCATACGGAAGTGACTTTTCCAAACATGCCATCTAATCAAACATCCTTTATGACAGCAAAGCAGCCAATCATTGCCCTGACCCTGCTGACACTTGCCCCAGCGCTCATCGCGGACCTTCCCTCCTGGAGAACGAGCCGCAACGGCGTTTACAAAACGTCCAATGCACCCACTGAATGGAAGTCAAAGCTCCTTTACGAAAAGCCTCTACCCTCAAAAAGTAATGGAACGCCCATAATGGTCGAGGATCGCCTCATTTTTACTGCTGAGCCCGCCCTGCTCATTTGCGCCGATCGCGACACCGGGGAAATCATCTGGCAGCACTCCAACGACCTGATGGAACTCAACAACCTCAGCGATCAGAAACGCAAAGCCCTGCAAGCTCACAAAGCCCGCATAGCCGATGTCGGACGAAGCATCCAAAAAATGCGAAGCGATGTCCGCAGACTGGAACGGACGCTCGACCGCGACCCTGACAACCAAGAGATCAAGACCCGACTCGAGGGCATGTACAAAGAGAGCCAGTCCCTCAACGCTGAATCGGCAGCCCTGATCAGCGATCCAGAGTTTCGCCAATTCGTTGAGCCACCTGCCCACAATACCAACGGGTATAGCTCTTACACTCCCTACTATGATGGAACACGCCTCTATGCCGTTTTCGGACTCGGCGTCGTCGTCGCCTACGATCTGGATGGCAATCGGCTCTGGTCGAAATTCATCGAACATCCAGACCACCGCTGGGGAGGGGCCACCATGCCGCAAATCGTGGATGGGAAGCTCATCGTACGATTCGATGACTATATTGCTTTGAATCCAAAAAATGGCGACGAAATCTGGAGAGCTCCATCGGAAGTGGTGTTCGGCACGCCAGCTCCCTTCCAGATTGAAGGAAAGTCATTCCTTTTTACGCCCCGTGGAGAAGTAATCCGGGTTTCCGATGGGAAGGTCATCCAAGAGGGCCTGGTCTTTCTCCATGCCACTCGCGACTGGTCGATCTTCAATACTCCATCCGTAGTAGGCGATCTCATCTATGCCGTTAGCGGCGTCGAGAAAGCCAACGGCGATGCCTACGCCTATCGCATTCCGAAATCATTGGATACGCTCAATAAAAAAGGTCTTGAGCTAGCTTGGCACACGGAGGTCGAAAAGGACCGTTACTACGCCTCTCCTCTCATACATAAAGGGCTCCTGTATATAGTAACCCGAGAGAACAAGATAACGGTTCTCGAGGCTAATACCGGCAAGATTGTTTACACCCACAAAATCAAGGGAGTTCGAGGCACGGCCTATCCGAGCATGACCCTTGCCGGAGGTAAAATCTATCTGGGAATCGACGACGGCCACACGGTAATATTCAAGCCCGGCAAGACTTTCGAGGAGATCGCCCGTCACTCTGTGGGAGCCTACCGAAGCACTCCTTTGTTCACAGACAAAGCCGTCTACCTGCGAACCTACGAGTCTCTGCAATCGGTAAGCAGTTTATGAGAAACGGTTACGGGCTCGAAATCCCGGAACTTTTGCGTAGCCCAGCTCTCAAACCAACGGAACCCAGTTAGGAACGTTAAACGCTATGAATCGTACCACATTTCTCCTCAGCCTTGTATCTATTGTCGCCATCGGACTGCAGACTTCTAGGGCGGATTGGCCCCGATTCCTGGGTCCGAACGGAAACGGAATCATCGCTCAAGACGATGCTTTCAATGCTGACTGGACATCGAAGCCGCCAAAGGTGCTCTGGAGCCGCCAAGTTGGGATAGGCTGCTCGTCCTTCGCCATAGCCGGAGAAAAGGTTTTCACTCTGGGAAATCAGAACAATGAAGACACCGTTTGGTGCTTCGATCGCGAGAGTGGAAAGGTAATCTGGAAATATACTTACGACGAACCTAAGGGAGCTAAGTACTATACCGGCGGCACGTCCTCTACGCCCACGATCGACGGCGATCGTGTTTACACGGTTTCCAAACAAGGCAAACTCTTCTGTTTCGATATCAACTCGGGAGAGGTTCTTTGGCAGAAGAACTATAGTGACGACTTTGGTGGCAATCGCCAAAGTTGGGGATGGGCCGCGTCGCCTGTCGTCTACGGAGAACTCCTACTAACCGATCCAGGCTCTAAAAAGGGCTCTCTCGTCGCTCTCAATAAGCTGAACGGGGAGAAAGTTTGGGCTGCTGGCGAGGAAGAAGCGGGATATTCCACTCCCGTTATCTATCAACGTGACGGCACTGACTATGTAGCCGTTTTCCACAAGAAGGCTTTGGCCGCCTACGATTTGCAAAACCCCGGCGACCCAGTGTTCCGGTTTCCCTGGCGAACCAGCTACGGCGTCAATGCTACCAACCCGCACTATTTAAACGGGAAATTCTATCTGGGCTCCGGCTACGGCCAGGGCTACGCAGTCATCGATATCACCCAACCAGAACCGGAAATCATCCACCGCGATCGCGAACGAGGTCTCAAAGTCCAAACAAGTTTGCGGATCGGCAATCGCGTAATCGCCCACTATGGGGGAGACGGAAAGCCCGGAGACTTGGTCTCGATCGATTTCGAATCCGGAAAAACGCATTGGGAATACGATGTGACCGGCGACTTGGGCAATCCCATTGCCATAGGAGACAAAATTCTCGTATTGACGGATTCTGGACACGTCATTTTGGGAGAGGACGCCGGAAACGAGTTTAAGGAACTGGGCCGTCATCATGCTTTGCTCGGTACCAGTTGGGCCCCACCCGCCTACGCCGACGGAAAACTCTATGTCCGCAACAACCGAGGCAAGACCGTCTGTCTAGACGTATCCAGGTAAACAAAGGTAACCGTAGAGCTCCGAGCAACCAACCTTAGGGCCGCGCTTCAGCCAACACCCTCGTTTGGGGAACATCTCATATTGCTCAGGCTAAAGCACTAAGCTAATGACGACCTACTTTCTATCTAACCAAGATCCGCCCGCCAAGAATCCACCGTCCACGGCGAAGGTCTGCCCAGTTGTATAGGAGGATCCCGGGGCAACCAGCAACAAAGCCATACCCGTCAATTCCTCGGGCGCACCACCTCGCTTCATCGGAATCCGATGGTCCAAAAAGGCTACCTTCTTGGGATCGCTGAACAGGCCCGCCTCCGTCAACGGAGTGCGGATAAATCCGGGAGCCAGGCAATTCACGCAAATGTTGTCTTTGGCCCACTCCAAAGCCAAAGTTTGCGTCAACTGGCCGACGGCCGCTTTTGACATCCCATAAACCGAAATGCCTCCTATACCCGTCAGGGTCGTTAACGATCCTGTATTCAGAACTTTGCCACAATCTGATTTCTTCAAGTGCGGATAAGCCGCTCGGCAGAGCCAGAATACGCAGTCGAGATTTACAGACATGATGGCCTCGAAATTCTCTTCAGTCACTTCGATAGCCGGCTCTCGCCGATTCGTACCAGCATTGTTGACCAGTATATCGATGCCGCCTAGCTTTTCCACCGCTTGAGCAATCAACGCTTCAGAGTCCGCTTTGCTAGCAAGCGGCTGCTTCAAAGGAACGACCGAACCCCCCAGCGCTTCAATCGACTGAACCGTATCCGCAATCTTCTGCTCATTGGTACCGTGCACACCCACCGTAGCCCCTGCTTCCGCGTAGCAAGTCGCGATGGCTCGACCAATGCCGCTACTAGCTCCGGTGACCAAGGCACGCTTGCCTTTCAATGAATAGAGACGCTCGAATACATTTTCCGATGACATAGAGCCGATGTAGAAGGACGCATCGGGAATAGCAATAGCCTATCGCGGAAAGATTGAGTCTAGCTTGAAGGGTTCTTCAACATCGCTTCATCCGCTTCGCGAATTTGCTGGATCGTCTCTGCCGATCAGGATCCCGATAAATCGGGAGCTGGGTACATTAACCTTGGCCTTAATTGTATTTTTTTATAAATACGTCTTAGCCCTATAATCTATTGTTATTCGAAAGGTAGCGGCCGATCTCCGAGCGGCTGCATAGGATAAAACATATTATTGACTATCTTCTTCCAGGACTACCTGGACGATAGACATCTTCGATCTCAATCTGGCCTTCCAAGAAGTCTACAGTTCGGCCTGAAATGAATTCTCGATCATCTGCCACTTTTCAGATCAAAAGTCCTGTTCTCTTGGATACATAGGTAGCGGCGAAAATGTCTTTCCCGAGTTTATCAGCCCAATCGGGCGCGAGGGTACAGTGAGCCGAACCGGTAATCGGATCTTCATCTATCCCGAATTTCGGGGCGAAAAAGCGACTGACAAAATCTTCGTATTCTCCAGGGGCCGTGACAATGACTCCGCGCAAGTCGAGCTCCGCCAGCGCTCTGAAATCTGGAGATCGGGCCGCCACATCGCTTGAGGCGTCGAATACCGCAAGGTAGTCGCTAGCCCAGTAGCATTCACTAGGCTCAAAGCCCAAGCCATTGATCAAGGTTTTCGGCGCCTCGCATCGAATTCCGCGCTGAACCGGGAAGTCCAAGGCAAGGTCGTCCTCCTCACGCAAGACCCTCAGTATCCCGCTTTTCGATTCAAAGACGATCTCCGTTCGGTCACGGTATTCACCTTCTAAAAGCGCATGGGCCGCTGCCAAGGTGGCGTGGCCGCAAAGATCGACCTCCTTCTTCGGAGTGAACCACCTGAGTCCGTAAATCCCTTCTTCCTTCACGAAAAAAGCGGTCTCCGCCAAATTGTTCTCTTTAGCTATGGCCTGTAGCGTTTCATCTGGTAGCCACGTATCCAAAGGACACACCGCCGCAGAATTGCCCTCGAAAGGCTTATCAGCGAAGGCATCAATCTGGTAAATGGGAATTTTCAATTGTTTGCTTGTAAAGCTGTCTCAATAACACTCCCGTCATGGATGTGAACCTATGCGGCTTTTTAATAAGTACCGCGTGCTTATCATCTATCTGTTACTTTAGCCGTTCCTATCACGACTCGAAGTCTCGTTGCAGATCGGCGACAACGGGGGCGTTACCGCGATAGCCAATGTAGGACCAGAACGCGGCGTTGAGCAAGATAGCTATGATCAATAGTGAAAGATTGAATACAGGTGCAGCGACACCCAGATGGCTCATGGACGGGATGATCGACACAGTTGCTGCGCACAGCCCTATGCCAACGCCCCAGCCCACGAGCGAGCGCAACTCGGAGAAAACGATTTTCTTCCGAACCGTGTTAGGAATGCCAATGGCGTCGAGCAAGGCGAACTCGTGTCGGCGCTCAGAGAGATTGCGAGCCACGACGACGCCCAATCCCGCGCTGCCTAAAATGACGCCCAATCCACCCAGAACGTGAAAAATGGCGATGTAGGTATTTTCCACTTCATGAAAGGCCTGCAAGCGGTTGTAAGCGATCTCTACCTGGCCACCCCAGGGACTTAGCCAGGATTCCAACCGAGCCCTTCTCTGATCCAATTGCCCTTCCCAATCATCGATCAGGAAGAGCTGGTAACCCTCATGCTGCGGATACTTATCGAGCAAGGCATTTTCATCGATCAGGAGGCTGCCCTGGAATACTGTGTCGCTCAAAGCCGCGACCAATTCCACTTCAAAAGGTCGGCCCGAGCTATCAGTATAGGTAAGTCGATCTCCCAGTTTCCGTTTAAGAGCCCACTGCAGAGTAGCGCTATCGATAAACGCTGGAATGGCCTCCGAGTCGGTTTTTTTCTTCAACAAACACCAACCCAGACTGGCATCCAGACCTTGACGAATGGAATGAAAGGTAAAAGCGCCTCGTTCCTGAAAATAGTCTGATGACATGCCTAGCAGGCGCGGGTTGGCTGTTTGATTGAGATTGAAACAGCTGGCGTCGTCCCCCTCCCCAATACGAATTGCCGAGATCGCTTTGTCAGAAGCGATATCGAAGAGATTGTCAGGTCCTGAATAGTCCGCAGGATCGCTCAAGGGAATCGATGTTTCCGCCCAGAATGCGAATCCACCGTATCCGTTCTTTGGATCATTGCCGCTCGTATCTTTCTCTTTTCTAAAAGCGGCAACCGATACCACCAGAAAAACGCCACAGGCTAAGGTGCCGACCACCGTCAAGCTTCGCATGGGACGACGCCCATTATTTAGGCGGCCTACGCGGCGAGCATCAATAACACGCCCTTTCGAATTCCGATCCCGCCCGATCCGCGACGCGCAAATCCCGATTCCGCCAGCTAGCCAGCATAATCCGGCTAGAAAATATCCCACCTGGATGGGAAGCATCTGCAATAGGGAAAGGATCAGAGTGGCACTGCCAAAAACAATACCACAAAATCCAACAATGAGCGACAGTCCACGCTTCCGCTCTCGTCCCTGAGCGGTTTCCTCGGATCCCTGCTGCAAACGGAAACTCGCCTGGGTTTTGCTTTGTCTGCGTAGCGTGTACCAAATCGTGGTTAAGGCCAGTAGGATATTAGCCAAGACCCCAATTACGATGGTTTGAGGAGACGCCCGGAAGGCGAACAAAGATCCAGTCGAGTCCGAGCTCCAGATCGTTTCCAGAAACCTCAATATGCCCCAAGTGTATCCAGCTGCTAAGGGCAAAGCCAGCACTGTGCCAATGAGAACGATTATGAACGAGCTGAGCAATCGCCAGTGACCGATCCGTTTGGGACCGATGCCCAAGGATGCCAGCAAGGCATTTTCCCGATTCACTTGCTGCATGGAAAAGCTGAAGAGCATAGCCACTAAGCTCAGTGAAGCGACGATCAGAAAGAAACTCATGCTGATGAAGAGGCCCCCAACGTCCACCGGAGATACCGCCGAATCCAGGGCCGCTTTTCTAAAGGGTCGCATTCGGGTCCCGATCATCAATGGATCAAGCTGCGACAATACTGTGGCGCTCAACTCTTCCTTGCTTAGCGATTCAGCCGGGACGCGTAGAGCAGTGTACACTCCCCATCGATTAGCCCATTCCCGCTCCCCTGCTTCCAGAGCGATAAACGCTTTTGGAGCGCCCTTATAGTCGTCCCAGTACTCCTCGTCCTTCTCTCGGATTCGATCCAAGTCCAAGGGCATGCCGGCATCCCAATCGGCAGAATCTTCTGCGTCGGCAACGCCGGGAAAATCCGGCATCCAAAGCCGATCCGCCACCAAACCTTCGTGAGGCAGGACGGATTTTATGGTGTAGGATGTCATCTCCTCTACTAGTTCGCTCGCATCATCGACTATGTAGTAAGACAGATCCAAAGAGTCACCTACTCCAGCTCCCAGGTCTTCCGCCAGCCAACTCGTTATCGATGCTTCTCCCGACTGTAGATCGCCGCCCAAAAAGGGAGCAGCACTCTGGCCCACCGCAGTCACCATAGAGTAAGGTGTATCCTTTTCACCAACACGCAGAGTATTTGCTAAATAAGTAATTACCGGTTGCGCATCGGGTATGCTCGCCTGAATGGCTGCCGCAATGGCTTCGTCTATAAAAACCCGCTCGCTGCGAATCTCGGTAGATTGCGACAACAGCACATCCACCGCCGACAAACCGTAATCCTCCAAGGACAAATAGGGCTCAATATTGGAGAGAAGTTCTTGGTCACCCGCCGATTCGAAATCTTCACCCGAGCCCAATAGAATCAAATTGGCCCGATCATTTCGTTCAATCTGTTCCTGTATCCACTCAATGGGGGCGAATATTGTAAACGGAGATATCTGATTGGCCTGCAAACTGAAACGACCGTACTGGTCGTCGCTGCGGATATCCGCAACTGTCACTCGAATTCCTATGACGTTGTCCTTGCTTCCCGACAGCGGAGCGTCTCTCGAGAGCAATCCCGGCTTCTCGATGCGAAGCACAAACGTATCACCCACCTCAAGTTGCAAGCGGTCCGCTAGTCTCTGATTGACAGCAACCGTATTCGCCTTCTCGAAATCGGGTCCTTCGTCCGGCGAAGGAGCGAATTCCCAAAATCGGGCATCTACTCCCAGGGCCTGAACATTGGGAGCGAGCAAGTCTCGATCCGACCGGGAGGCGCTTCCTCGAAGCATCAAAGTAGGAGCCACCGGAATTCCTAATCCGCTCGCCAGGTCGCTAGCTAGGTCTTCTCGTACAAACCTGTCCCCGGCAGTTAGCAAATATTCCGCTTGTCCGACTCGAAGCGAGGCTAGCCGCTTCAGAGCTCCGCTAACAGAATCGCCGGCAAATAGAGCCCCTAGCAAGACCGTCGCGCCCACAACAGTGCCCGCAAGCACACCTAGGTGCGACTTTCGATAGTGCCACAAGCTCTGAGCAAGGAACTTCAGCTGCATATAAACGCCGTCTTCTTTAGTCTACTACCCATCACACACTTACGAGCTTCCCTTTATTCAGCTCGTACTTGGTACCCATCCGGTCAGCCAAGGCTTCGTTGTGGGTGACCGTCACCAAAGTAACTTCGTGCTCCTGATTCAGATTGGCGAACAAGTCGGCCACTTGCTCGCCCATGACAGGATCGAGCGAACCGGTCGGCTCATCCGCAAGAACGAGCGAAGGACGATTGACCAGAGCCCGGGCCACGGCCGCTCGAAGACGCTCGCCTCCAGAAAGCTGATACGGCATGTGATCAATTCGATGCTTGAGCCCCAATTCTTCGAGTAGAGACGCCGCTCGAGATCTCGTATCTTCCTCGCTCTCTTCCCAACCCCCAGCGAGCCGAGGCATTATGGTGTTCTCCATCAGCGTGCATTGAGGCAAAAGAAAATGCTGCTGAAAAACGAATCCCAAGGACTGATTTCGAAAACGAATCCGATCGTCATCGCTCATGCTGTCAAGGGCCTGTCCGGCAATGGAAACACCACCACTCGTAGCGGTATCCAGCGTGCCCAAAATATTGAGCAAGGTAGTCTTTCCGCACCCCGAGGGCCCGACGATGGCTACGGCTTCCCCTTTGGCTACCGATAGATCCAATTCGTCCAATACCGTTATATCGCCAGTTGGACCTGGATACCGTTTAGTTAGATGCTCGATTTCTATCATTCGCTTAAGTTCCCCAGTTTAGAGAGCGTCTTAGATCGAAACGTTCCAACGCCTAGCTTTCATTTCAAAGGCAGGCAAAGTACCTGTCTCTGCAACTTCAACCTGTATCCTCAAGCTGAACACCTCGCGCATTCGCTTTTGCACCTGATCAATGAGCTCTTCATCGCGAGCGGAGGACAGGTTCTCTATCTTTACCGCTACCTGCACCATGGAATCCTTTTCATCGATATTAACTTGATACTCTCCAACACCTTCGAACGAACGAACGACCGCATCAATGGCGCTGGGATAGAGGTTAACACCGCGGACTACGACCATATCATCTGAGCGGCCAAGAATGCCTCCCTCGAAAGCGACTGCTCGCGGATCCTCTCCTTCGACTGGCACCGGCTTCACCAAGTCCCCCGTGCGATATCGGATCAAAGGACACGCGGCTCTACCTAAGGTGGTGAGAATAAGCTCGCCAACGCCTCCTGGTGCGGTGGGCTCTCCAGAGCTCGTATCCAGCACCTCGATAAAGTAGGTTTCGTGTATGGCCCTCAGCAATTCTGGGCGATCAGGATCGGAGTAGGTTACCGGGCCCACTTCGGTCATCCCGTGGTGATCGAACAACCTGGCTCCACCCCAACCCTCTTCTATTCGGGCTTTCACCTCTGGCACGCTGCCCCCTGGCTCACCGCCAACGATGATATTTCTTATCGGACCACCAGAAAGGTCGATTCCTTCTCGCTGAGCGACCGATAAGAGATGCAAGGCATAGGTGGGCGTGCAGCAGAGCCAATCGGGCTGGTAGCGCTTTAACATCTGCAGGCGTTGCAAGCTTGTCTGCCCACCCGCCGGCATACACCGAATACCCATCTGGGCCGCCGCCTCGAAAGCCGACCAAAACCCAAGAAAGGGACCGAAGGAAAATGGAAACATAGCGACATCTCCTTCCTTGGCTCCACAAGCTCTCCAAATTATTTTCCAATTCTCGAGCAACCAGCTCCAGCTTTCCTGAGTATCGAGCCAAGCAATCGGCTGTCCGGTCGTTCCACTGGTTTGATGGATACGCGTGTATTCATCAATCGGGTACGATAGATTCGTTCCGTAAGGTGGATTGTTTCGATGATCCTCCGCTGTCTCTGCCTTGGAGGTGAACGGCATTCTTTCCGAGAACGCTTCCAGCGACTCGAATCCGCCCAATCCCTGGCAAGCTTCCAGCTTGGCTTTATAGAAGGAATTGCTCGACGCGACGACCTCTATCAGCCGGTTGAGAGCCGTCAATTGCTTCTCAGCGAGATCCATCCGAAAGCTTCACTCGGCTTTGGCAATCTTCGCTGGCGGCGTATTGGCTTTGGCCGCCGCAGCGGGCGCGGGCTTGTACATGGTAACCAAACAACCACCCAAGGCCGCCAAGAGAATCCCTAGAACAAACTGCCAAGGAATAGCGGATACGCCTCCTTTTGGCGGGTGAAGGCTCATAGAAACGATGGCATTGACCACTGGAGCTCCGGCGAAAACGATGGACATCACCGCAGCTGGAGTTCCCTTGGCCCCGAAAGCCAGCAGAATGCAAAAAGCCCCCACTGCTCCCAGCAAACCGGCGATAAACGAAAGGGCCATCCCTTTGGCTGGGAAATTCAGTGTCGCCCCTTGAGCTTTCAGCAGTATCAAAGGAACCAGTACCGCTATAACGAAATAGGCGACCCCTACAAAAAGGAATGCCTTGTACCGACCCAGCGAAGGATCCTTCATGGAAATTTGGCCGCTGTGCAGGAAGATGCCATATAGGCCAAA
>JAYZHU010000188.1:0-6936 GCA_036166175.1 Verrucomicrobiota bacterium
GGTAGAGGCAATCACGCTTAGCGAATTAAAGGACTACCTGAAAATCGATTTGAGTGAAGCACAGACACTGGGGAAAGAGATTGACGACGATTACGTACACGCCGTCGTGGATACAGTGATCGACCGGGAGGCCTTCAAGGACGCTGATTTAAAAGTAGTTTTTACTCCAATTCATGGAACAGGGGCCATTTCTACGTTGCCGGCCATGGAGCAACTTGGTCTGGAGCCTATCCTCGTTGAAGAGCAAATGGTGCAGGATCCGGAGTTTCCAACAGTAAAATCTCCCAATCCTGAAAATGCCGAAGCTTTGGATATGGCTATTCAGCTATCGTTGAAGGAGGGCGCGGACATTCTGATGGGTACGGATCCAGATTGCGACAGAATGGGTGTGGCGGCCAAGAATCCCGATGGCGGAATGACCCTTATCACTGGGAACCAGATCGGCGCGATGTTGGCAGACTATCGGATAAGCAGTCTGAAAGCGATGGGATGGATTCCCAAAGAAGGGACTCAGTCGGCGGCCTTGATTAAGACCTATGTCTCTTCGCCTCTGCAAGACGCGATCGGTAAGGCTCATGGTATCAAAGTCATTAATACGCTTACAGGATTTAAATGGATCGGCGAAAAGCTGAGAATCTATGAGGAGCAGTTGAAGGAATCTTACGAAGCTGAAACTGGGGAGTCGCTTGATTACTATGCCCTGGACCAGAAGGAGCGGGCATCCATTTTTCAAAAGTACAGCACTTTCTTTGTATTTGGGGGCGAGGAGAGCTACGGTTACTTGCCTACGGATGCAGTGCGAGACAAGGATGGCAATGCTGCTAGCATAATATTTTGCGAGTTGGCTGCCAGTTTGAAAAAAGAGGGTCGGACGATACTCGAATACATGGATGAGCTGTATTTGCGACATGGTTACTTTCTAGAAACCCTTGGCCAAATCTTCTACGAAGGCGCTTCGGGTGCCGCCAAAATCGCGAGAATATTGGCGAGCTATCGATCGAATCCTCCAACAGGTTTTCTTGCTTCGAAAGTGGATCGATTCACGGATTTCGGAAGAGAAACAGCAACCGATCCAGATGGTAAGGAGATTCCCAAACAAGACCTCTATTTCGTGGAGCTAGAAGATGGCTATCGGTATGCGGTGCGCGGTAGTGGGACAGAGCCGAAAATCAAGTTCTATCTTTTCGGCAACGACGCGGTAGAGGATGCGTCCCGTTTGGAGGAAACGAAAGCGAAAACGCGTGACCGTCTGGAGGCCTTGAAGGCCGCTATTCTAGATGATGCAAAAGTGCGCGCGGGCGAATAGTCGCCTTCTACTTGCGGGAATATTTTATTCGGCTATCCGGGCTGCTCTTAACTGGGCATATCCATCACGAACCGCTGCGTAGGAATCTATCGCTGGTTCGGTAATCTTATTGTAGACGTTGATTATGCCGGGAAGATCGTTGATGACATCGGTTGCTTGAAGGGCTAACCGAGCTCCGTCGTCATCGACCTGGGTCCAAGGCTCGGGAATCGGATCGACTGCTCGTCCTCCGAATCTTCCGACGAAATCACGCAAGCTGGAAGGGCCAATAAATGGCACGACTATGTAGAATCCGTGGTCTATGCCACAAGCTCCAAAGGCCTGGCCAATATCCTCTATGGGCGGATTGAGACCATCAAACTCGGGAGCTACATTCATGAACCCAGCAAAGCCCGCCGTTGTGTTGACCAGGAACTTGCCGGTTTCTTGTGAAGCTCTGCCAAATCTGAACTGCAACATGCTTCCAGCAAATCGGGTGGGGAATTCGAGATTGTTGAAAAAGTTGCCTATCCCTTTCCGGGCAGGTTGGGGAAAGACACTAACATAGCCTTTGGTGAATGGCTCGAATATCTCTTTGTAGGTCAGGTCGTTGAATCCGAAAATGGCTCGATTGATACCTTCAAAAGGATCGGCGATTTCCGCAGACTGGCCGGAAGAAGAAACTTCATCGGAGGGATTGTCGATGTCCAGAAGATCGTCGAGGTCAATGAGATCGTCAGCCCAGTTTAGGGGCAATGTTAAAAGACTCAATCCGAGAATTAAGCGTATTAGATAACTCATAACGCTATACTTTGTTGAGTTTGTCTTTGAGTAGGCTTATAAGATCGCTGGCGCTCCTCGTCTGGAAGTGCTCGTCGAATTGTTTGCGGTAGTTGCTTACCATGCTAATGCCTTCGACAAGCACATCATAAACCTGCCAGCCTCGCCCCCGTATATTGGCGAGCCGGTAGCTCAAATTAACTTTGTTTCCATTGATTACGGCAGTCGAATCTATCTCGATCTTGCTTTTGGACAGAACTTCGGGCTCGCTGAAGGTCAGTACGGGCTTGGGTCCGTCTTGCAGCTCTTTCGTGTAGGCTTGCAGGACCAGGTCTGTTACCAGACTGGAAACCTGCTTTTGCTGGTTCTCATCCAAGAGTTTCCAGTTTCGACCGAGTGCCCGTTGGATAATGACATCGAATGAAAACTGCCGACCGAGGATACTGATGATCTCCTCGTGCTTCGCATCGTAAGGCAGCTGGTCATTATCTGCGTGAAGGACTTCGAGGAGCTCGTAAATTGTAGATTCAAGAGCTGATTTAGAGGCTTCTAATTCGTCGTTCGAGCGCAGGCTAGTGGTCGTTGCCAACAGAACGACGAGCATCATAGCAAAGTTTGAAGACCGGTGTTTCATGAGAACGATAGAGTTGGAGTAAAATATTTAGGCAACAGGGCCCAGGAACACGTCGTTAGCGACAAATTTTTTCAAAAAGTGATCCGCTGAACAACTTTTTTATGATTTCATGGGAAAAGCGGCTCTGAAAGGAACAAATGCTGGATTTCAGGCGTGGGAGGCGGGCGGCTTGGTCGATCTCGAATTACTCGCTTTCTTCGAGGGATCCGAAGGCGAATCGGCTGATCAAGCTTTCAAAATCCAAAGCGGATTCCGTATCCACTATGGGTTCGCCCTCCTCGAGCTCAAGTCCGCCCCCGCCGGGATCAAGGGCCACATACTTGTCGCCGATAAGACCGTTTGTTTTTATCGAGGCGATGGCGTCGTCGTAAATAATAAGGTCGTTCTTCAGCTTCAGTTCGACCATGGCGACGAGACTTTCCGTATCGAGTCGGATGTTCCCCACGACACCGACTTTCACTCCAGCGATCATGATATTGCTGCCTTCATTCAATCCCCCTATGTTCGAAAAGCGGGCCTCTACGACCATGGAATCAGATCCGAGGATACGGCTACTGCCAATCTGTATAGCGAGATAAAGGATGGCCAGGATGCCTACGAGAATGAAGAGGCCAACGGCGAATTCGGTTCGTTTTTGATTCATGCGACTGACGATTGGGAAGAAAGTTTCGGATTGAGAAAGCCTTCCAGCTCAGAGGGAGGAGACTGATTGAGCTCTTCTGGAGTCCCCCAGAATTTGAATTTCCCTCCATCAAGCCAGGCTACTTGGTCGGTGATACGGAAAACCTCGGGAACATCGTGACTCACCATGATAACGGTGAATCCGAAACGCTCCCGATAAGAGCGGATCATATCGAATACGGCGAATTTGCGTTCCGGATCGAGTCCCGTTGTGGGCTCGTCGAAAAGAATAATTTCCGGGTTGGTAATAAGCGCCCTAGCCAATGCGACTCGCTTTTTCATTCCTCCGGAGATTTCGGCTGGATATTTGTCGACGGCGTTTTCGAGATCGAGTTGTTCAACTAGCGAGTTCACCCTCTGGGCCAGATCCTTATTGGAAATGCGTTCTTTTTCGCTCAGCGGCAGGGCGATGTTTTCCCAGACCGTTTGCGAATCGAAGAGGGCATTTTGCTGAAACATATAGGCGCACTGAGGGAATTTCCCGGGCGCCCCGTCGAGTGATACCTCTCCAGAGTCCGCGGTCAACAAGCCGGAAAGGCACTTGAGGAGGACGGATTTGCCAATACCGCTTTTCCCAATGACGGTCGTGTGGGAATCCAATGGTATATCCAGATCGATTGCATCAAGTACGACCAAATCATCGAACCGCTTGCTGAGCCCTCGAATCTTCAAATTGGAGCTTTTCATTTTTCGAGGAGGAACGAAGTGAGCAGGTAGTCGGAAGCTAAGATGGCGATGCTAGAAAGAACCACAGCTCGGGTTGTCGTTTGGGAAACGCCTCTGGCCCCGGGAACGCTCGCCTTGGTGTGAGTGAAGTAACCTTGAAAGGCGCAGATTGCCGTTGTGATCAGGCCGAAGGCTAGTGATTTAATGAAGCCGTCTCTCACGTTTCTCAGACTAACGCTTTCATAGATGCGATTCCAATAGGCGCCCCCATCCACACCGAGCATGCTCACGCCTGTGAGGTGCCCGCCAAAAATGCCGACGATGTCGAAAAACGCGGTTAGAATAGGGAAGCAGATCAAAGCGGCATAGAGCCTCGGGGACACCAGAAACCCGAGCGGATTGATCTGCATGGTTTTCAGTGCGTCGACCTGCTCCGCATTCCGCTGAATTCCAATTTCCGCGGACAGCGCCGAACCCGCTTGGCCCACGATCATTATCGCCGTGAATACCGGACCGATTTCCATGATAATCGATAGGGCAACGGCCTGGCCGAGCAGGCTCTCGGAACTGAATTTGTTCAAGACGTAATAGAGTTGTAGGCCGAGAACGAGACCGGTAAACAGGCCGACAATTAGCGTGATGGGTACACAGCGAACGCCGATTTCGTAAATCGCCCGAACTAGCTTTTCAAGCATGTGCCTTCCCTTTAAGAGCGAGCCCAGCGACGAGGTGCTGAATAGGGTCAACTCTCCCAGCTCGCTGACAAAAGAAATGCCTTTTCTGCCAATTCGCCCAATCATGCGATCAAGGTTCCGTCGATCATACGAAAAGGGATGATTTGCAAGCTTGTTCGGACTCTAGACTTAGCCTGAGAGCTTTCCCTGCCAAGCCAGTTGGGATTAAGCTATTTTAAGTGGCGGTTTGGGGGTTCGGACAAGCTTGAGTTTGAATGGTCGCCTAGAGATCGTTTTTGCCGGGCATCCGAGAGAAACCTAGGCCCCCGTCGGCCAAATTAGAGACCTGAATGGGCGGGTTTGAGGTAAATTCTCTACATCAGGAGCTTTGACAATTATGTTCGAATCTTCAAATTAAGACGAGTATGAGTGGGAAGCTGCAAGCGCTGGTGCTACTTGCCGCATCGAGCGATTTGAAAACAAAGAGCGATTCGATCAGTTGCTGGGCTGCGGGGTCCCAGCCATCTTGGCGGCTTGGCATAATCGCGTCTTCTTTATCTCCTATTTTCTTAAGACCAACTTCATTCGCAAAGGGGGTAAGCTCGCTATGCTTTCCTATCTCTCTGATGATGGAGAAAGCGGGGCCCAACTGGGTAGAAAGGGAGGCACTCGAGGAGTCCGGGGATCCGTATCCCGCGGAGGAACCGGAGGATTCCGCCGGTTTTACCGCCTCATGAAGAAGGAGGATGACTCGACTATTATTTTGCCAGATGGTTCCAAAGGACCCAAGTACGAAGCGAAAATGGGTGTAGCTATGCTTACCAAGATGACGCAAGCGGCGGTTATTCCGATGTCCTATGCAGCCGATAGGTACTGGAGAATCCCGTCTTGGGATAGGATGATCATTCCCAAGCCATTTGCTCGCATTGCAGTTGTCGTAGGGGAAGATGTGTTGGTTGATAGGGACCTGGAAGATGATAAGCTAGAGCTTGCTCGGAAGAAAATTGGAAATGAGTTGAAATCGCTGGGTGAACAGGCCAAGCGAGTATTTCAAGTAATTGAACGTGATGAAGTTTAGGCCCTGCATAGATCTGAAAGGAGGGAAGGTCGTGCAGATCGTTGGGGGAACGCTTACTTCTGACGGGACTCAAGCGGAAAGCAATTTTGAATCGGATTCGAGTCCGAGCGATTTCGCCAAACGCTATCGGGAGCTCGATTTACCGGGTGGCCACGTTATCTCGCTTGGGCTGGGAAACTGGGATGCGGCGATTGAGGCCCTGAATGCCTACCCAGGCGGAATGCATTTCGGTGGGGGGGTAACGCCGGGCAACGCTAGCGGCTTTCTAGATGCAGGGGCGAGTCACGTCATCGTAACGTCTTATGTATTCCGAGAGGGAGTGGTAGACTACGAGCGTTTAGACGAACTGGTAAAGGTCGTCGGATCCAAGCGATTAGTTCTCGACTTGAGCTGCCGCTTTCGAGACGGTGCCTATTGGGTGGTGACCGACAGATGGACGTGTTTTACGGAGCTAAACGTGTCTGCTGACACACTTGGCGTATTGTCGAAGTATTGCGACGAGTTCCTAGTGCACGGAGTCGATGTGGAAGGGAAGATGGATGGAATCGAAGAGCAGTTGGTTCAGTTGCTTGGAAAGCATTCGCCGATCCCCGTCACCTACGCAGGAGGGGCTCGTCGGCTAGCTGATTTGGATTTAGTCGACACGCTAGGCAAAGGTCGCGTGGATTTGACCATTGGGAGCGCTCTAGACATTTTTGGTGGCAGCGTGCCCTTTTCAGAAGTGGCTAGATGGAGTTCCGGCCGCGATTAGATGTTCTTGCCGGATAGAGGAAGCTCGCCATGTTAGTTTGCCCGAAGTATTGCCTTGGCTCATTCTGTGGCCTTAGGCGCCGATAATCTCAAGATACCAGGGGCACATGAATTCTTTGCTAATTCCAATTAGCTCGTAGAATTTCCTGAGACTGTTTGTGGCGCGGTACGATAAGCATCCCATACCTTTATTCATTCCGTTGTTATTGTTATCATGTTCACCTTCAGTTTTCGCTTAGCCATTATTTCCTGCGGTGTACTGTCGCGTATCGGTTTCCATGCCCTCTTGGCCATGGCATTAACGGTAGGGTTCTCCTCCGTTCATGCCCAAAATAGTCCTCAACTGTATCCAGAATACCCGGATGCTTGCTCAAATGACAAAGAAGTA
>JAYZHU010000189.1:0-10890 GCA_036166175.1 Verrucomicrobiota bacterium
CCCCGATATAACTGCAGAGATATCAACAAGTTAAAGATGGTTAGTTGACTGGGGAGACGCCGAGGCGAATTTAACAGGGAAGCGCCTAGCCAAACAACAGCAATTCCCGCAAGGGGTCCTAGCAAGTCCTCAGGCCGTTTCGGCTGAGCGAGAGCCCAAGCGATGATGGCCACAAGCAGCCAAGTAAATCCTGCAACCAGGGAAGCCATAGCAAATCTCTCCGACATGAGTTCATTCTCTTGGGTTGTTTTGACCCAAGTCATGAACCAGAATAGAAGCTGATTAAATAGAACGAATCCGGTAATAAGCGCGGCGGATAGCTCCCAGGTCGCAGGTAAAGCCGAAGTGCCAAAAGGAATTCGGGCTGCCAACGTGCATGAAACCGAACATAGCCCGGTCTTCGAGCGAGCCTGTCTTCCGCAAATAGAGCAATGCTCCGAACCCGTCTTTCCAGAGCTGGCGTTCGAATCCGTTTTCATGGATCCAATTGAGATATGATCAACTCCTGCAAACTGGCCAGCAATATGTAGACGCTGTATCCGATCTCTTCCTCCGCAGTAATCTTCCCGACTTCCACTTCCCCCCTCTCAAGGCGCTCGTCCTCAAATCTAGAAAGCGTCGAGTCCCGCAAGACCAGCCTCAGTGCCGCGCATCCCCTCAAAACAAGATCCACATCCTCTTCGTTGACAGTGGCTCTCCCCGTATCCAAAAATTTATCATCGAATAACTCATTGAGAGAAGCAATATCCTTCCTCTGCGATTCGAGAAGATCCTCTACCCAAACTTCCGACATTACTTGATCACTTGTAGGGGGTTCGTTTTCGGCAACAAGATCATCCTTTAACGAGTCTACCAGGGAGCGGAAATGGAGGACCAATGGGCGAACCGCTTCAGGATCCAATCTGAACTCAAGCTGACGACTCATTCTTCTCCAAAATGGCTGTCAGGTGCCACTCCTGCAATTGATACTGATAAGCTTCCGCCTTTTCTCGATCGCCCGTCCAAACTACCGATCGGCCCAACTCATGAACTTCCATCATACGTTGCTCGGCCTCGCTTTGCTCCATTCCCAGCACCCGCTTGAAAACCATTGTAACGTAGGACATCAGGTTAACGGGGTCATTCAGGACTATTACATTCCATAAGCCTGAAAGGTCCGTTTTACTTTCAACGACCGTTTCTGGAGCTGTAGTGCCGCCTCCGCCAATCAATGAAACCATTCTTAAGTCGATACTCGTTCTCGTATTTTAGAAGCAACTACGTCTTCTATTTCATCAACCGGAATCTTGTCCACATCCTTAGAGTCTCGCCACTTCACTTCAACGACACCTTCTTTGAGGCCTCGTGCCCCGATTGTGATTCTAAGGGGAACCCCAATTAGATCAGCATCTTTGAATTTCACCCCTGGACGCTCGTTCCGATCATCAATAAGCGTGTCAGCCCCTCCTTTTTCCGCCGCTTCTCCAATTCGAAGAGCCAAGTCCATCGCTTCTTCCATGTCGGGATCCAAAACGGTAACTACCACGTTGTACGGAGCTACATTCCAAGGCCATACGATACCGAAATCATCACGGGACTGCTCGATGATAGCTTGAAGCGTCCTGGAAACTCCAATACCATAGCAACCCATAACCGCTGGCTTAGTCTCTTTGTTGGCATCGTGATACTTGGCTCCCCGGGAATCGTTTTCGCTAAATTTCGTTCCTAGTTTAAATATGTGCCCCACCTCGATTGCTCGCGCGATTTTCAATGGCTTGCCCGAAATTGGACAGGGCTCCCCTTCCTTCACACGCCTAAAATCCCCAAACGAGTCGATGTCTAGATTCCGCTCAACATTAACATTTCGCAAGTGGTAGCCGTCTTTGTTTGCCCCCGTTACTCCGTTGCCCACCAACCGAATCGCGTGGTCGGCAAACACGCCATCGAGTTTATCACGACCAAGGATCGTTCCCTTGACTAATCCCAAGCTTCCTGGCTTCGCGCCCATCAATGGCTCTATTTCAGTACGCGTGGCGGGTCTAACCAATTCATAACCGAGCGAACCCAGTTTCGCCTCTTCCAACTCGTCGCAACCTCGGATCACTAACGCGAATGGCTTCCCGTCTCCTATATAGACAAGCGTCTTGAACTGTTCCTCGGCAGAAATGCCGTAGGGCTCTTTATCAAGGCCTGCAATCGTCACCACTCCTGGCGTCTCGAATTCCTCCAATTCCCCCATTGGTCCGGGGACCTGATAATCCTCGGGAATCAAAGCGCTTGTCGCCTTCTCAACATTCGCAGCATAGCCACTTTCTTGGCAGTAGACAACATCGTCATCACCAACTTCCGCGGGCACCATGTATTCGTGGGAGAAAGATCCACCCATGATTCCCGTATCCGCTTCGACGGAAATGAAATTCAGGCCACAGCGCGCAAAGAACTTTTCGTAGGCTTCCGCCATTTTTCGGTAAGTCTCCTCCGCCTTCTCATCATCCACATCAAAACTGTAACCGTCTTTCATAACGAATTCCCTCGCTCTCATCAGCCCATAACGGGGACGGATTTCGTTTCGAAACTTGGTTTGTATCTGGTAGAACGTTTTGCCCATGTCCCGATAGCTCGAAATTTCCGAGCCGATCAAAGGCGTAATGATCTCTTCGTGGGTAGGTCCTAGCACATATTGGGGACCTTCATCACTTGGATTCGCTTGAGCGGATGCACTGGAAACCTCGTACATGACTTCCCGAACAGCATTCCACCTGGGCCCCGCTTTCCATTGCTCTGCCGGCAATACGGCAGGCATGAGCAACTCAATGGCCCCGGCCGAATTCATCTCTTCCCGGCAAATCTGGGCCACCTTGTCCAAGGTCCGCTTGCCCAGTGGTAAGAAAGCGTACAGCCCACCTCCAATCTTTCGAACGAGGCCCGCCCGAAGCAGCAACTTGTGAGATTCAATATCCGCTTCCGCTGGGCTCTCTTTCAAGGTCGGTATGTGCGTCTGGCTCCAGTATTGCATAATTGGAAACCTACCAAATGACTCTCCCTTTTTAACCGCGCAACGAAAAATACCCCAATTTAGCTTGTTCCAGGCAAGAGAGCGACGCATACGGAAAAGTCGCGAAACCAATGACCAACGAGCCTTACCAAAGCAAACCCGGATCTTCGGCCCGTCAGCGCAAGCCTTGGCCAATGTTGCCCATCGTGGTCGCCATCATTGGATTCATGGCATTCTACACCTGGGTACAATTTTCGTTTCGCAAAATCGAGCCGCCCTACCTTCCGAGCGAGGCGATGGAGGACAGAACTCGAGCCGCCGAATTGAAAAACATGTATGGATGGTATAGCCTCCCCTCCGACCAGGTGGCTGGCAGTCTGTCTAACTGGGACCTAACTTCTGTCTCACTGATTTCTCGGGAACTCCCTTTGGAAGAAGCGCTACCTTCTCAGGTTGTCTATTATCTCCCTCGCAAGCCCATACTTGTTCCAGACTTAACAGTAGTCGGAACCGACGCTTTCTATATTGCATCAGAACCGCTAAATCTGGCTCTACAATTGCCGAGCGGATACGCTAATCACCCGGACTTGTATCTGACTACGCTCTACAAGGAGAACCAGCTTCTGATATTGCCAGAGCTTCGGATAGAAAAGGAGTCGACTAGCCTTACGGACGAACAGCGCGGCGATCTGAAAACTATATATGTTTCGATCGAAACCGGACCTCTGGCCGCTCCCTCGATCGATATTAACCTCTACAACGCCACGTCCATCTTCCGATGGCAAATCCAGGCCAAATCCGCTCAGCCTACGGAGTCCGAATAGAGTCTGTGCCTCTTGGAGTCGCAAAACTTTCTGCCAAGAGCTAGCCGTAAGAAAATTCAATTGCCATTCGCGAGACGATAAGCGAATAGGACCAGCAACTTTCCAGTAAAATGGACGAAAGCATTTCCAGAATTAAGCCAACCGATCTTCGCGGGATTCTCAACTATGTACCAAGATTTTTGGGACAAACTTTCGTCGTATCTTTGGATGGCTCGATTATCGAGAGCGATAATCTGCCAAATATTCTCCTGGATATTGCCGTATTGCGCAGCTTGCAAATCAATGTAGTAATAGTTCATGGAATAGGAAAGCAGCTTTCCCGCCTAGCCGAAGAACGATCCATAGATATCAGCAATTCGGATGGGTCCGGTCCTACTAATGAAGCTACATTGGATTTGGCGATTCGGGCATCCTCTCGGGCATCCCACCAAATTCTTGAAGCCCTGACCCAATCGGGTCTCAAGTGCGCCATCACGAACTCTGTCCGCTCCAAGCACATTGGAGTCATCAAAGGGGTCGACTACTTGCGGGGAGGCCGTGTGGACCGGATAGATTCCGATTTCCTGAACCACCTAATCAAGGAAGGCATCATTCCTATCGTCCAGCCAATTGGCTTTGACCGCAACGGTCACACGCTGCGAATCAATAGCGATCTGCTAGCCATCGAAACCGCTTTCGCCTTAGAAGCGACCAAATCGATATTTCTTACAGAATGCGACGGTCTCGAAATCGGTCGCGAGATCGTGCGCCAATTACCAGTGGAAGTCTTGGAATCCAAACTCAGCGAGCTTAAAGGAGCGGCATTGTACAGCAAAGCCACTCATGCCCTCACTGGCGTAAAAGGAGGCATATCTCGCGTACATGTATTGAACGGGAACATACACGATGGACTAATTAGAGAGGTTTTTTCGAACGATGGCGTCGGCACTCTCGTGTACAACAACGAATATCGGCAGATTCGCAAAGCCACCCGGACTGATCTCTCCCGAATCTACAACCTGACTAGCGGGTCCGTCCAGAAAGACGAACTCGCTCGCAGGAATATCGCCTCAATTGAAAAGGATATTGAAAACTTCTACCTTTACGAGATTGACGGAAACCTCGTCGGTTGCGTGCTCATAACCTACTTCGATAGCAATCCCGACATAGCCGAGATCAATGCCCTCTTCGTTCAGTCCACCCACCAGCAACAAGGCATAGGTACGCGTCTCGTTAACTTCGCATGCGACGCAATTAAGGAATCGGGCGCCAGCAAAGCGCTGGCACTTTCGACCCAAAGCTTTCGCTTCTTCGAGGATATTTGCGGTTTCAAGGAAGCGGATACAGAAGCTCTACCTGAGTCGCGACGCCAAGATTACCTCAGCGAAAAGCGGAACTCAAAGATCTTGGTCAAAGAGCTCTAGCCAATAGCCAGTCCTGAAAACCTCACCTTAGTCGAGATAGGAAGCGTTTTTCACGCTCTCGCTCAACTTACGCAATTGTCGGAGTTCCCCTTCATCGCCCGGCTCGATATTGGCAATCACATCCTCCAGTCGAGGCTTACTTTCGTCCAGTCCTCTGGCTAATGATTCCACACTCATAACCGCATCGCGACTAAGGCCTCCGGTCGCCGATGCAGCCTTGATCATTAATTGTGTTTCCGACGCGGATTGCATTGTCCCGTTATCGGATTTCACGATACCGTCTTTAGATTTGCGACTGGGCGCCGATCTTAAACCTTCGTTCCATGCAATTCACGAAGTTTTTCGCTGTCCGAGTTGTATCTGAACAATTTTCAGGAATCCTTTTCCAAGCAACGATAAGTGATACGCGTCCTGTCAGATCTCCATTGGGGCCACAAAGCGAGTTTGATCAAATCATCCGAATCGCTGGAAGGGCTTGTCCGCGGAGCGGATAAAGTGATTTTCAATGGGGATACACTGGAGCAGAAGTTCGAAGATTCGCCATCGCGCCTAAAAAAGCCTCTCCCCTCATTGGCCCAATTCCGCAACCTTCTCAAAAAGTGGGACATAGAACCGATCTTTCTCAACGGCAATCACGATCCCCGAATTTCGAATGCTCATTATTGCGAGCTGAATGGCGGCGAAATCCTAGTCACCCACGGGGATGCCATCTTCCAAAGTGTAGCTCCCTGGAGTTCGAACAAAAAAATACTGGAAAACGCCGTTAAGAGAGGGCTGGCTAGCAGATCTACAACCCAATCATTCTATTCCTACTTGCAGGTGTTTAAGGATGCCTCTCTAAAAGAACACGCCCTCCTCAAAGACTACGATCCGACGGTCTGGGGAAAAATCCAAATATTCCTGAGGCAGGCTTGGCCACCAACTCGGGCGCTAACGATTCTAAAATGCTGGCATGAAGCGCCTGAGAAAGCGATCGAGCTCGTCGATAAGTTTCATAAAACCCCTCGATTCATTGTCATCGGCCACACGCACAAGCCGGATATCACAAAGATCGGATCCACCACGGTAATTAATACGGGATCTTTTCTGCCATGGCCTGGAGCGACCGCCCTCGACATAGACTCTGATGGCCTCACTGTGCGGAAAATAATTAAACGCAACGGGAGCTTTTCGACCGATGATATCATTAGCCACTTCGAGGTTCCAATCGATCTCAATACCTTAACTATCCCAAATGATACCCCGTCGAAACCGCAAAGATCGACGGAGCAAACCATTTCCGCGTAGCGCGAAGTTTCGCCATTTTTCAGGCGGCGAGCTTGGAGAGTTGCCGTATCGCTACTAGGCACTACACCCCATAAAGCTTCCCGAATGTGTTAAATCGTGTCCGAAGGGCGAATTTCAGGTACATTTTGTGAGCGATCGAACCGTTAAGTAGGTAAATCGCGCTAGTCGCCAACGCAACTACTCATTCGCACGCTTAATGAGCCTCGAAATAAATTTCAAACCGGGTGTCAAGTCCTGGCCTCAACACATTTCTCTCCAGGACGGCGAAAGCCTCCAAGTTTTCGCCGGGGAAATCTTCCAGATCATCAATGCGGAAAATGTCGCCCAGCTCGTTCCCCAGGCCACAGATCTCCAAATCGTTTGCCACGATGGCTCATCGTACATCCTCAAGAGCTTCATGAACACCGAGTTCTCCCAAGAGCCCACCCTCGAGCTCAAAGAGGGAACCAGTATCACTTGGCACGATTTCGTCCAACAGTCGGAGGGTGTGGATATGGACGACATGCCTGACGACCAATACAGTCAGAGTATACTTTTTGCCCCTCTTCACGTGATCGCTTTGGCTTCCGAGTCCCAAAAATGGGGATTTTCCCAATTCAATCCTGACGCGGAAAACAAGAGCGAGGAATCAGGCCCACCTGCAGTACAGCCCCAATCTGAATCGCAAACGGAAGAACCTGAAGAAGCGGGCGAGGACTATCAAGCCGCGTCAATAGACACAACAGTCAACGATCCATCCGTTTCCATGGAGCAGGATCCACAGCCAGTTTCAGGTAACCGCAACGGCGGCCAGGGAGAGGACACCGGTATCGCTCCCTACACGACATCCACCAATCTAAACGAAATCGAAATCGATATTCGGGAATTCATCCCACAGCTGCACGAAGATGAGGCTTCTGACGACCTGACGATTACGGCTAAATTTCAAGACGATCCGGTAACGGTAATCGAAATCGATCCTAATGAAGGCGCTCTTCGACTGCCCGGCGACACCTTCGATGAAGACGGTCAACGGCGATTAACCGTAACCATTAATGACAAGGACGGCAAAACAGAAACCGAGATCACTATCACGGAAACAAAGGATGGCGGTGGCGAAGCCTTCCATTTGATTCTCAGCCACAACCAGGTTACAGAAAACATCGAAGGTGCTCTCATCGGAAAACTGGATACCAATGATTCCAGTCGCGGAGGCGATTACACTTATCGAATAGAAAAGGACGATTCCGGCCTATTTGAAATCGAGGGCAACGTGCTTAAACTTGAAGACGGGGTCAGCATCGACTACGAGGCACAGCCTGACAACTATCCCGTTATCATCTCGTCGACGGATGAAGCCGGGAACCGAATTGAGCAAACCCTCTCGGTGTGGCCGGAAGACGTCAATGAAGCGGCAACCGTATCGTCGGTTGGTATACAGTCATTTGAAGATCTGGTCGTTTCTTTCCAACCCAAGCCGTTCGAAGATTCGTTTGAGGACGAGGATAGCGATTATCTGGAAATGATCCGCGTCGATACCTTGCCCGACAATGGAGTGCTATTGCTTGGCGATTCCAAGGTCGATAGCGGACAGCTGATCGACATTGAACAGGTTGAAGAATTGGCCTTTCATCCTGATATAAACTGGAACGGCAATACGGAATTCACGTGGTCGGGATTCGATGGCCAGTCTTGGTCTAAAGACAGCTCTCCCGTTCACATATCGGTCGAGTCGGTCAATGATGCTCCAGTTGTTAAAGTCAATATTGGCAGCGAGTCGATTGTAACGGACGCGGCCTTCATTCTGGAGCTTCCTCAAAATGCATTCGTCGACGTGGATGCTGGGGACTCGCTTTCATACTCTGCAGAGCTTCCCAACTGGCTGAGCATCGATCCATCAAGCGGGAAACTCAGTGGAATTCCAGGCGAAGGAGCCGTTGGCGAACATGAAATAACCATTACCGCCACTGATAGTGAGGGGGCAACTGCCAGCCAAAGATTTTCGATTTCTGTGGCCCACGCTAACACGGCTCCCACTTTAACGCCTTTCCCCAATCAATCCACGGACGAAGACGCCCTGTTAAACTTTGACGCTTCAGAACATTTCCAGGATTCGGATGAAGGAGATTCCCTAACCTACTCCGCATCCACTCCCGAGGGAGATCCCTTGCCGAGCTGGCTTTCATTCGATTCAGAAACCGGCCAGTTTACCGGCACGCCACGCAACGAAGATGTGGGATTCTTCCAAGTAAAAGTTTCAGCAAGCGATGGGGAGGAAAGCGTTGAAAGCAACTTTACCATCAAAGTCAATAACACCAATGATGCTCGTGTTGTTGAAAAATCGATGCCGAATATTTCCACTTCCGAGGATGGCTCATTCTCATTGGACGTTTCTGGGAATTTTTCCGACCCCGATCTCGGTGACACGCTAACCTTTAATGCGATTCTCGAAAATGGCGACCCCCTACCGGATTGGCTAACCATCGATGGCGATTCCGATGATAGCGTTGAAATTTCAGATAGCTTTGTCAGTCAAGGCACGGAAGATGTGGATGGAGTCGAATACACGCGCTTTTACGATGCGGGCACGGACTCTCATCTCTATATCAACAACGACATTTCGGGATTAGATACATTCTAAGATAATCGTATCCTTGGATCTATTACAGATTCTCCGACAGCAATATTTCCGACCGAGAACACTCCCGCCACCTTGACTCATCAAAAGTCTTGTAGTGCTTCGCAGATTTCGTATCGACTTTCCCCAAGGGGCTAACAATTAACGGTTCGCGAATCGAGGACGCGGAAATACGTGAAGAGGCTGGACGTCTAGCGGAGGAAGTCGCCCGAAACTTTCCATGGCTGGATCCTGTGGCTCAAAAGCTGCAAGCCGAAGATCTGGCTAAAGAAAGGATTATCGAGCACCAGCTCCTTTTCGAAAAGTCGCAAAGAAAGTTGCCGGATTTGGCCCGCGAAGAAGTCGAAGAGGAGTTCAAGCGATTTACCAAGGGCCACGGCGGTGAGAAGGGATTCCTGCAGAAGTTCAAAATTCGCAAAAGCGATCTTCCCAAAGTGAAACAAGAGATGGCCGATGATCTCCGCTTCCGGAAATACATCCAATCGATATACCAGCAGCTTCCAGAAGTAACCGAGGAGCAAATACAATCTGAATACGAGAAAAGCAAAGCTAGTTTCAAGCGACCAGACGAGTACAAGGCCGCCCACATTGTGTACCACACCAACAACGGGCAAGATTCGGAAGAAGCCAAAGCAAAGGCAGACGACGCTCTAGCTCGCTTGCAGAAAGGTGAATCCTTTGAAAAGATTGCTGACGAAGAATCCGACGGCCCAGGAAATGGCGGCGACCTCGGATGGTTTGCCGAGGGCTACATGGTTCAGGAGTTCGAAGATGTCGTATTCAAGCTAGAATTCGGAAAATGCAGCGACGTCTTCCAGACCCCCTTTGGCTACCATATCGCCCGATTGGACGATAAGAGGGAAGGCAACTATGTGCCTTTGGAGGAAGTATCCAAAACTATTCGACAAAAGCTGGAAACCGAAAATCGAGACCAGAAGTTCAAAGAGATTTTGTCCGAACTGAGGAGCCAAGCGGATATTCGGACGGCTTGAGAATCCAGGCTTTGAGTAGTTTCAAGATCCTTTCAGGTAGCGAGCGATCTTGGTTCGACAAAACTCACCACCCTGAGCCTGTCGATGGGCCGAACGCCCTCTAATAAGTGAGCACAGGCATCCTGCCTGTATACAAGGGCAAAAATCACAGGCTATAAGCCTATGCTGCCATCGAAAAACTCGGCTTTTACCACTATAGTCGGAGCGTGAGATAGCCGCTGCCTACATCGGCTGCCTTGGGATAAGCGGCCCTACCCCCACCCTAATATCCAAAAACTACAATACTCTTCATTAGGGGGAATTCCCCAGCTCGATACGAACTAGCGTATCGGCCCTTCGAAAGAATTGCTAATTTGCCAACGATCAAGTGTCATTCGGCTAAATAGAGTTCACAATCGCCCATCCAATCACATCTTATAGCTACTTAAGTTACCGCTAACGCGGAGGGATCATGAGTTCAACGGGAACTCAGGGATGTTATGCTTGGGAAAATAAACTCAATCTGGATTGTATGTCTTTGGGGCTGCTCGTGTGGACTCGTTTCCAGCATTTTTGGGCAACGGACCATCAACACATCGCTAACGCTTCCCACCGAACTTCCAACTGGGAACTAAGACTTCGAGACATTTGGAAATTTCAATAGCGTTCTGGTAATCGCTTCTCCACCCGACTCCGTCAACGAACTCTATTTTGGAGAGCGTTCGGGAAGAATCATTGTCTATTCTGACGGTGAAAATTCGATAAGTGAAGATACTCCGTTTTTGCAAATCCCTTCAACGGTAACTACGAATGG
>JAYZHU010000190.1:0-12640 GCA_036166175.1 Verrucomicrobiota bacterium
GACGTAACGCTCCGTCGGCTGTTCGACTACGCGGTCGTTTTCGATAAAAGTGAACGGCGCGAAATTCGGTACGGGAGTGCCAAAGTAGTATGCGAATCCGCGAGTAATAGGCCCGTCCGCAATCGGTTCAGTGAAGTCCCAATCCTTATCTTTGAGCCCGTTGCGTTGCTCGACCATTTGACTCGTTTGCGGTCCTGCCCAGCTCCAGCCCAGATGCCACTTCCCCACAAGAGCTGTATGGTAGCCTTGGTCCTGCAGAAACCCAGGCAAAGTAATCCGGTCTTTTGGGATGAGTGGCGGCTCGTAGCAAGCGATCACCCATTCCTGCAGGCGAGTTCGCCAAGCATAGCGTCCGGTAAGCAGGCCGTATCTCGAAGGCGTGCAGCAGGCTGTATTGCTGTGGGCATTGGTGAATCGCTTGGACTCTGCACTAAACCGATCCAGATAAGGCGTCGGAATCTTGTTTTCCGGGTAGTGAGTCTGAATATCTCCGACTCCGAAATCATCGGCCAGAATGAGAACGATATTAGGCTTGTCGGCGGCTTGAGTGGCGAGCAGAGCGATCAGGACGCTCGATAGCGTGAATGTAACTCTGGTGGTTTTCACGTTGGAGTGCTTGGTGGTTGAGGTTTCTCAGTGGGCGGGGGACGGTTGCAGGAGCCCGCGATTAACAGGTTCTTGCATTACAGCGCTTTGTGATTACGAAGCGCCGAAACCGTGAAAACTCGGTATTAGAAACGAAAGGCTACGGTTTTTACGGGATTTGCCAGGTCAATGAAAAGCAATAAAGCGGCTTTGCATATCTCGATTAGGTAGCTGCCTTTATTTCAAGAACGGCTAGGGAATCAATCATGTCGAGCAGGGCGGCGCTTCGGTCCGCGTTCCTTGAGATACGCCTCCGTTTCAGTAGGGTTGATTATCCCTAATCGACCTCGCTCCATTCCCCGGTTGATTGCTCGGGCTGAACAACCCACATTTGATAGTTCCAAGGGCAGTTTTTCCGTAGGTTGTGGTTGTGGTGTCGGGCCAGAGCCATCATTGTTGGTGAAAGTGTAGCTATGAGTGAAAAACTGAGAATCGGTGTGTTGGGATTGACCCATGACCATGTTTGGTCGGAAGCGGCAGCGGTGGCTGAATGCCAAAGCGCGGAGTTTGTAGCGGCGGCGGACCCGAACGAGCCATTGACAGGGCGATTTACGGAGACATATGGCTGTCCCGTTTATAAAGATGCCACATCTCTGCTTGAAAATGAGAAGCTGGATGCGGCCTACATTTTTGGAAGCAATCTGGAAGGTTCGCATATGGCGATTGAGGCCATGGAACGCGGCCTGCACATCCTGATCGAAAAACCGCTGGCAGCCAATTTGGATGACGCCAACCAGATGGTGGTCGCTGCCCGAAAGAACAATGTCCAGCTAGTCGTTAACTGGCCTTTTACCTGGTGGCCACAGCTTCAGCAGGCGATCAAAATGGTGGGGGATGGTTCGATCGGAACTTTACGCAGCCTTACTTATCGGGCCGCACATTGCGGTCCAGAGGCCCTTGGGTGCTCCGAATATTTTTGCGATTGGCTCTTTGATGAGCGAAGGAATGGAGCTGGGGCGATGATGGATTATTGCTGTTACGGAGCTGTGCTGGCCGCGGCCCTGATGGGCATGCCGGAATCAGTTGTCGGAATGGCTGGTGGAAGAGCCAAAGACTTCCTTTCCGTAGAGGACAGCGGAATCATCGCGATGAAGTATGCTCAAGGAATGGCCACCGCTACAGCCTCTTGGACGCAAATCGGAAATCTTACCAGTTACGATACCGCGATCTATGGATCTGAAGGAACCTTATTCGCCGAGCCAGAAGACGAGGGAAAACTGTATTTGGCGACCAAGGACGATCCGAATGGCTCGGAAGTGCCCGTTCCCAAATCTGAGTTAGGCATGCGCGATTCAGCCCACAATTTTGTCGAGGTCGTCACCGGCCAAAGGGATCCATTCATCCTCTCCCGCGATGATTATAGCCGCGACGCCCAAGAGATCCTCGAAGCCGGAATTCGGTCCGCCAAATTGGGCGAACAAATCAAGCTACCGCTCTAGGCAGAGGAAGGTAGCGACCATGATTAGGTGATCGGGTACATGGTGGCCGCTCGGAGATCGGCCGCTACCTTTCTAAGCGCAAACAGGTACTGCTAATTTCCATTCCGCGCTTGCCGGTCGGGGACGAAGTTTTCAACTTCCCTATCGATGATCATCCTCCGCGGCGCGCCGTCCCATTCCGAATTCCGCTTACAAAAGCTCGTTGACGATCTGAGCTCCGCTGATCTGCCGGTTAAAAGCGTATATGCGGAGTACCTGCATGTTGCTGAGGCTTCGGAGCGATTGACTCGCGAAGAGCAATCTGTCCTGGAGAAACTGCTGACCTATGGGCCCAAACTTGAAGGCCACGATTCGGAAGGACTGTTGCGATTGGTGGTCCCACGTCCAGGAACGCTTTCCCCATGGTCATCTAAAGCGACTGATATCGCCCACATCTGTGGGCTGTCGAAATTGAATCGGATCGAACGGGCCGTTGCCTATTGGATTGATTTGGGCGGGGTCGAGTTGGATGCATCGCAATTGAAGTCGCTCGATTCGAAGTTGCACGATCGAATGACACAATCGATCGTTGGATCTAACGAAGAGCTATCGGTCCTTTTTCGTCATGAAGAGCCCAAGCCCTTTGCCAGTGTTCCTGTGATTTCAGGTGGGCGGGAGGCGTTGGTTGAGGCCAATAGAAGCCTCGGGCTCGCCCTGGCGGAAGATGAAATCGATTATCTGGTCGAAAATTTCCAGAAGCTGGGGCGCGATCCCAACGATATCGAGCTGATGATGTTCGCTCAGGCGAATTCGGAACATTGTCGGCACAAGATATTCAATGCCAGTTGGGAGATCGATGGGGAAGCGAAGGACCGATCCCTTTTCAAGATGATCAAGAACACCTTCGAAATGCGTAGCGAAGGAATCTTGTCGGCCTACAAAGACAACGCGGCGGTGTTCGAAGGAAGTCGGGCCAAGCGATTTTTCGCGAATCCAGAATCGAACGAGTACGTAGCGACCGACGAGGACATCGCCGTCCTTTGCAAAGTGGAAACCCACAATCACCCAACCGCCATTTCGCCATTTCCTGGAGCGTCGACCGGTTCGGGAGGCGAGATTCGGGACGAGGGAGCAACCGGTGTCGGATCGAAACCCAAAGCAGGTCTAACCGGATTCACTGTATCCAATTTGAAGATACCGGGTGCGATTAGGGAATGGGAGCAAAATTTCGGAAAGCCCAACCGAATTGTTTCCCCGCTGGAGATAATGATCGAAGGTCCGTTGGGAGGAGCGGCATTCAATAACGAGTTTGGTCGGCCCAACATTTTGGGCTATTTCCGGACCTTCGAACAGGCCGTTCCAGCGAAACAAAGTAAGGGTGAAGAGGTTGGGGATGAATTAGGAGGGAAGAATGATGAAGTCGAAGAAGAGGTCGCTGATTCGGAAACTTCTGAAATCTTAAATCGTACTTCTGAAATTAGCCCCGCAACGGAGCTTCGTGGGTACCATAAGCCGATTATGCTGGCAGGAGGATTGGGAAATATCCGCCACGAGCATATTGAAAAAGGCGTGGTCAAAGCGGGCGACAAGCTGGTTGTCTTAGGCGGTCCTGCCATGCTGATTGGCCTTGGGGGAGGGGCGGCTAGTTCAATGGACAGCGGATCTGGCGAAGAGGATTTGGATTTCGCCAGCGTGCAACGGGACAATCCGGAAATGGAGCGCCGTTGCCAGGAAGTGATCGATCGCTGTTGGGCTTTGGGGGCTGAGAATCCTATCGTGTTTATACATGATGTCGGCGCCGGCGGCTTGAGCAATGCGATGCCGGAACTGGTCAACGATGCCGGTAAGGGCGGGCGTTTTGATTTGCGTCAGATTCCCAATGACGAGCCGGGTATGAGCCCCTTGGAAATTTGGTGTAACGAATCGCAGGAACGCTACGTGATTGCGATTCCATCCGAACGGATAAACGCTTTCTCGGAGATCTGTGAACGCGAGCGTTGCCCCTTCGCCATCATTGGGGAAGCAACCGAAGAACGTCAGCTTGTGTTGGAGGATCCGCATTTCGGGAACCAGCCCATAGATATGGCCTTGGAGGTACTTCTCGGGAAACCGCCACGGATGCATCGTGAAGAAAAGGCCCTCTCCAGAAATCTCATTCCGTTGAGCCTCGTTGGCGTTTCTTTAGATGACGCAGCCCGACGCGTGCTTTCCCATCCAACCGTTGCGGACAAAACCTTCCTCATAACGATTGGCGATCGGACGGTAACGGGATTGATCCACCGCGATCAAATGGTGGGCCCCTGGCAAGTTCCTGTTGCCGATTGCGCTGTAACAGCGTCTTCTTTCGACGGATACACAGGTGAAGCGATGTCGGTTGGTGAACGAACGCCTACCGCTGTGAATAGCGCTGCGGCCTCGGCCCGATTGGCGGTTGGGGAGGCCTTGACGAATCTGGCAGCTGCTCAGACCGGCCCATTGACCGGTGTAAATCTCTCTGCGAATTGGATGGCCGCTCCTTCTGTAGCAGGCGATGGGGCGGATTTATTCGAGGCGGTGCAGGCTGTCGGCATGGAGCTTTGCCCGGCACTTGGAGTAACTATCCCCGTCGGAAAAGATTCGATGAGCATGAGCACGGTTTGGCGGGATGAGGGGGAAGAGAAACGGGTCACGGCCCCAGTGTCACTGATTGTGTCCGCATTCGCTCGCTGTTCGGATATCCAGCTTTCCCTTACGCCGCAACTTATTCAAGACAGAGATTCGAGTCTGATTCTGATTGATCTTGGCCGGGGAAAGAATCGCTTGGGCAGCTCAATACTGGGACAGGTTTATGGACAAATGGGTATGGAAACGCCCGATGTCGATAGTCCCGAAGATCTCACGAATTTCTGGAACGCCATCCAACAACTAGGAAAAGAAGGAAAGATTCTCGCTTATCACGACCGGTCTGACGGAGGCCTTTTTGCAGCCGTGGTGGAAATGGCGTTCGCGGGAAATGTAGGCGTTCATGTAGAGGTATTGAGCGAAGGCGATCCTTACGGGCCGCTATTCGGCGAAGAATTGGGAGCCGTCATCCAAGTCAAAGGTGACGATCTCTCTTCTGTATTTGAAACATTGAAATCTCACAACTTGGGCGATTGCTCGAACATTGTTGGCAGACTGAACTCTCAAGGAGTGGTGCAGATTTCTGAGGCTGGGCAGGTGATTTTCGAGGAAGATCTCTATGCTTTGCGTGCAGTTTGGTCAGACGTGACATTCAGGATGCAAAGCTTGAGAGACAATCCCGAGTCCGCTGCTTCCGAGCATGCGATCCGGCAAGATCGCGAAAACCCAGGCATCAGCCCAAAAATTGATTTTGACCTTCATTCTTCCTCCTTCAACCCACATTCTTCAGCGGCTAGGCCACAGATCGCCGTCCTGCGCGAGCAAGGCGTTAACGGCGAAATCGAGATGGCGGGAGCTTTCGATAGGGCTGGATTCAGATGTGTCGACGTTCACATGACAGATGTCCTGAGTGGTCGGGTTTCCCTGGCGGATTTCCAGGGCCTCGCAGCCTGCGGCGGTTTTAGTTACGGAGATGTTCTTGGGGCGGGTGAAGGCTGGGCCAAGAGTATTCTGTTCAATGAAAATACTCGAGAAGAATTTCAGCAGTTCTTTCATCGTTCAGACACTTTCTCTCTGGGCGTCTGCAATGGCTGCCAGATGTTGAGCAACCTCAAGAGCTTGATACCTGGTGCGGATCACTGGCCGCGCTTCGTGCAAAATCGTAGTGAGCGCTATGAGGGGCGTCTCGTTTCCTTGAAGATCGAAGATACGCCCAGCGTTCTATTTAGCGGAATGGCTGGGAGCGTGATTCCGATCGTAGTTGCTCATGGGGAAGGTCGAGCCGAGTTTGAAAGTGATGCTGCCGCTGGTGTGTGTGACCAGTCTGGTCTGGTCGCGGCCCGCTATGTGGATAATCATCACAATTCAACAGAAGCGTATCCATTTAATCCTAACGGGTCTCCATTTGGAATCACCAGTCTGACCAGCGAAGACGGTCGCTCCACCATTCTCATGCCCCACCCAGAAAGGGTATTTCGCTCCTCGCAATTCAGCTGGGCCCCCGATGACTGGGGAGAGGATTCGCCGTGGATGCGCTTCTTCCGCAACGCCCGAGCTTGGATAGAGTAGACTAATCATCTCCGTAAGAAGTGCCTCGATAGAGGTATCTTACCTTGCGCAGTGAAACTGATTACGTGATCAGTTTCACTGCGCAATTCGGCCCACAAAGTAGGCCGCCCATTAGGCTGAAACCATAACCGGCAGCATAGGCTTCATGCCTTTGCTACTATACAAATGGTCGCCTGGCTTGCGTCGCTTTAGCTGTGTGTAGGCGCTAAAAAATCCGCGATCTCGGACTGGAAAGAGGATCATTACTCACTAGGATTCCAGCCATCTAGTAGCTCCACGGTGTGGACAATGGGAACGGGCTTTTCGCTGTTTTGCGAGTGGAACTCGATCTGAGTAAGACAGCCGATATTGCCAGTGGCGATGACATCTGGATTAGTGGCCATTAGACTCTCAACCTTCCGTTGCCCAAGTTCTTTGGCCGTATCCGGATGCTCGAGATTGTAGCTGCCGGCTGAACCGCAGCAAATCTCCCACTCCGCTGGTTCCAAAAGCTCGATCCCTGGAACGGCTTGAAGGAGTTTGCGAGGAGCTGATCGAACTTTTTGGGCGTGGGCCAGATGGCAAGCATCGTGGTATGCGACTTTGATGGAAGGCACCTCGTTATCCTCAGGTGGAGCGAATCCGACCGCATCGAGATAGGAGCAAATGTCTTGGACCTTGGCGGAAAAAGCTTTCGCTTGATCGGCGATCTCCGGATCGGCTCCGGCAAAAAGCGTTCTGTATTCTTTCATTCCTGAGCCGCATCCAGCAGCGGTGGAGATGATGGCGTCTACGTCCTCCGGGAAAGCTTCAAAGTTCTTTTTGGCAGCTGCTTGGGCTTCTTTGGAAGCCCCGATATGCATGGCTAGCGATCCGCAGCATCCTTGGCTCTCAGGAACCACGACTTCGATGCCATTTCGGGTTAGGACTTTGATGGCAGCCTGATTGATTTTGGGGGCCAGGGCTTGCTGAGCGCAGCCAGTCAAAAGAGCAACACGGCCACGTCGCGATCTTTTCGCTGGATAGAGTCGATCGTAGCTTTGCTTTTCGGGCAACTGGGATGGGGCCAGTTCGATCATGGCTGCAAAGCTTTTCGGCAAGTAGGGAGCAACCGGTTTGAACGCGCTGGCTATTTTGCATGCTGCTCGAAATCGGTTTGGATAAGGAATGGTTTTCAGGAGAGCGAAGCGTTGAAGCCTTTCCAAGATACCTCGCTCTCGCTGCTTCTCAGACCAGGAACGATAGGGGGAAATGAGTTCTCCGTATTCGACGCCGGAAGGGCAGGAAGTGACGCAGGCCAAGCAGCCGAGGCAATTGTCGACGAAAGGATCGATTTCCGAGGGATCCATTTTGCCTTCAAGAGTTGCCTTCATAAGGAAGATGCGTCCGCGGGGAGAATTCATTTCGTCCCCCATGGTTGAATAGGTGGGACAGGTAGGCAGGCAAAACCCGCAATGCACGCAAGCTTCGATAGGTTCCTTCATCGATGCGTACTGGGGCCCAAGCTTGTCTTTGGAAATCTGGCTAATCATTTACCTGAATCGAGATGTAGGAGCGGTTTTGCGTCGGGATGGAGCCTAAATATCGCGGCGTAAAACCGCTCCTACAATTATTTGTCTCTGTTACCATCAATAGATTCGCGTTATGAATATAAATGAGGAAACTTACTCTCCGGATCGAAGGCGGATTTGAGTTTATTGAAAAATGCGGCCTGGCTCTGTTTGCCGACTATCGCAGAGGCCTCGGGTCCTGAAACAACCAGCCCCGTGAGCCCTTGGTTTTCGAGAATACGGTGGAGGTCGTCTAAAAGGTTTTCCCAGTGAACCCAGGCAACGTATCCGTTGATAACATAGCGGCGGGATTGCCCGAGTGATTTCAAGGCGACATCCAAGGTGGGAATGCTCTTCGGGCTCGTAGCCACCTTGACGAGAGCGCCGGCTTCTGGAAATCGGTCAAGGGCGATGGATTTTTCCCAGAAAGCTTCATCCAGCGCTTCGCCATTCCGTCCCAATTCATCCTCTAAAGCGGCAACTCGGCTGTCCATAGACCCCGATTGTCCTCCGAGTTTGACGCACAAGTGAACGTCTTGGCTGAGATCCAGGACATCCAATGTGAATTGAGAGCGCCCGAGGGCGACTAATGCTGAGTGACCAGCTTCAAAACTCGGAAATTTGAATACGAGCGTTCTGTATTCAGGAGCGATGGGAAACACTTTGAAGGTGGCTTCCGTAATGGCTCCCAGGCTGCCCCAGGTTCCGCACATGAGTTTGGGAATATCGAAACCAGCCGCGTTTTTGACTACCTTGCCGCCAGTTCGAATGCATTCGCCGAGACCATCGACGAAGGTCACGCCTAGAATGAAGTCGCGGAGCACGCCAAAACGGCAAGCGCCCGGACCGGAAAGACCACAAGCGATGATGGATCCGATGGTAAGGGTCTCTTCGATGAATGGAGGATCGAAGGGAAGGTCCTGGCCGTGCTCGGAAAGAGCGTTGGTGACGTCGCTTATTTTGGCTCCGGCCTCGACGGTTATTGTGTATTCGTCAGGCTGGTATTCAAGAACACGATTAAATTTAGAAAGTGAGATGTAGGTTTTTGGATCCTCCTTGTGAAATGGAGGAGCGGTTCGCTCCTCCCTGCCTTGGACGGACGCGCAGTTCGCATCGCGAATGATCGATTGCAGCTCGTCCACCGAGCTTGGTTGCAGCATTTCTTGTGTTTTCTCTGCCATGGCTGCTACATGCGGGAAATGACACCGGCTTTTTCCAGCGGGTGGGGTCCGTGTGAGGAAAGGGCGGGGGCTTCCTTACCGGGAAGCATTTTCCCGCGATTGGATAATTCCTTTGGATCGATCGCTCGCCGCAAGCGGTCGAAGGCCTTGAGATCCGTGGGGGAAAACATGTCCGGCATGTATTCAAGTTTCTCTACGCCCACTCCGTGTTCTCCGGTTATCGATCCGCCTAATTCCAGACAAAGGCGAAGAATTCTCCCGGCCAAAGCTTCCGCTTTTTCTAGCCCGTCCGGTTCCGTTGCGTCGAACAGTATTAGAGGATGAAGGTTGCCGTCTCCGGCGTGGAAAACGTTGGCTACCCGCAGGCCTGCCTCCGAGCTAAATCGTGAAATCTCCTTGAGGGCCTGACCCAGTTTCGAGCGGGGGACGACGCCATCTTGAACTATATAGTCGGGGGAAAGTCGACCGACCGCCGAGAAGGCGCTTTTGCGTCCTTTCCAGATAAGCAGTCTTTCCTCGGTATTTTGGGCGACGCGTACCTCTTTTGCCCCAGTTTGCTTCATCGTATTCGAAAGCGCTTGGAAATCTGCGTCGACTGCGGCGGCTTCACCGTCAAGCTCGACGATAAGGCAGGCCTCGGCATCTTCCGGGTAGCCAGCGCTGACTGCCGCCTCCGCCGCTTCGATAGCCAGCTTGTCCATTATCTCCATCGCGCCTGGTAGTATTCCCGATGCCACTACGGCAGTGACCGCATCACCCGCGGATTCTAGGCTATGGTCGCTGGCCTGTTTGGTTTGACACGACTCGGATACTGGCATCAGCCGTACTTGTATCTCTAGAGCGATTCCTAGCAAGCCTTCACTCCCGACGAACAGACCGACGCAATCGGGGCCGGCGTTTTCCAAGCTATCGTTGCCTAGCTCCGCAACGGTACCGTCCGGCAGGGCGACGGTTAGGCCTAGAATATGGTTGGATGTCATCCCGTATTTCAGGCAGTGAGCCCCGCCGGAATTGAAAGCAAGATTGCCTCCGATGGTGCACACGGTTTGGCTAGACGGGTCGGGGGCGAAGTAGAGCCCGTACTCGGCTGCTGCGTCGCTGATTTCGGAATTGATGACGCCCGGTTGGACGCGAGCGATTCGATTGTCCGGATCGAGATCTAGAATCTGGTTAAGGCGATTTAAGCTGATGACGATACCGTCGCTTACCGGTAGCGATCCTCCTGAAAGACTCGTGCCGCTGCCTCTGGCGACAAACGGAATTTCGAACTCGTGGCAAAGCTTGAGCGTCTCAATGACCTCATCGTTGTTGATAGGCATGACGACTGCCTTGGGCTCATTGTGGAACACAGTTAAACCGTCGGACACGTAAGGCGTTATGCGGGCAGCATCTTCGTAAAGCCGATCGGACGGTAAAAGGGATCTTAGCTTGGAGTAAAAATCGGACATGGGGAGTAATCCACAGAGGGAAGGTGTAATTTGAGCGGGAGTAAAGCTTGTAGGGTGTTTAAAGGAAGGGAAATTAACAGGACTCATCCCAAACTTATACTTTCCGAATCACGGTAGACGTGCTCGTTGAGCGAATTGCGTGATCAACTCAAGATGGAATTGAATGTAGGAGCCCCAATGTGTATGGCCATTAATGTCAAAGCAGCCCGTACAGAAATCGCGGGATAAACCTACTCCGACAGATCTTCGATATCCAGATATCCCTCATCCGTTGCCCGATCAAAGATTGCGCCTCCAGCAAATAGCTGAAACTTAAAAATGCGTTGTACGGAAGGATTGCAGGATGCGTTCGTATCCTCCTACTTCGCTTGTTTTCACAAAAGCGTTGTGGTTGCGAGATCTAGACGACTAGTCTTTTCAGCTACTTCAATTATGCGCCAAAAACCATCTACCCTCGTAACCGTAGTCTTCACGGTTCTGGCCTTTGCCTGTCTGATCTCCCAGCCTATTAGCGCCGACAAGCCCAATGTGCTGTTCATCGCCACAGACGACATGAACTGCGACTTGAGCGCCTATGGGCATCCTCTGGTACACTCACCCCAGATTGATCGTCTGGCCAGTCGGGGAGTTCTCTTTGAGCGAACCTATTCCCAGAATCCGGTGTGCAACCCGAGCCGAACGTCGTTTTTGACCGGACTCTATCCGGAGCAAACACATATCCTTACCAATGCAGGCCACTTTAGGGAGCATATTCCGCAGGTTCTCACCATGCCTCAGCACTTCCGCAACAATGGCTACTATGTGGCCCGAGTGGGCAAGGTCTATCACTACGGGGTTCCCGACCAAATCGGAACCAATGGCCGCGATGATCCCGCCTCCTGGGAAGAGGTGCGAAATCCCATTGGCGTGGACAAGGCTGTCGAATCCGATCTCAACATCATCGTCGAGGGCGCGAGCTCTGGCGGAACCTTGAGCTGGCTGGAGGTTGTGAGTCAGGAGTACGAGCATACCGATGGTATTGGAGCGGCTCAATGCATCGAATTGCTGGAGGCCAACCATCCGGAGAAGACCGGTCGTCCCTTCTTTATAGCCATGGGATTCTATCGGCCCCACACGCCTTACGTAGCGCCCCATACCTATTTTGACATGTATCCAAAATCGCTGATCAATCCGTATATCATGCCGGAGGACGATCGCGATGATATCCCGAAAGCGGCGCTTCAAGATCGTCCGGGCCAGCTCGAGTTGGGCTTGGAAATCCGTAAAGACATTATTCAAGCGTACTACGCGTCGATCACATTGGTGGATACGCAAGTGGGCAAATTGCTGGATGCTCTCGACCGCCTGAATCTATCGGACAACACCATCGTCGTTTTTGTATCCGATCATGGATACCATTTAGGAGCTCACGGATTGTGGCAGAAGAGCGATTTGTTTGAGGGCTCTGCCCGAGTTCCGTTGATCATCTCCGCTCCAGGAGAGAAGTTTGCCAGAGGGGAGATAGCGAAATCCCCGACCGAGCTCGTCGATCTTTATCCGACTTTGAGCGAACTGTGCGGGCTCGAGCAACCGAGCCATTTGATGGGAAAGAGTCTGTCGCCCGTACTGGCTGATCCCAATACGCAATTGAGGGAATCGGCCTACAGCGTGACGGAAGCCAGGACCGTTCGCCGAGCGGACAAATCAAAATTCCTAGGCCGCACCATTCGTACGAATCGCTATCGCTACACCGAGTGGGATGAGGGAGATTTCGGTGTGGAGCTTTACGACTACGAAACCGATCCAGAGGAGCTAACCAATCTTGCTAGCAATCCAGAAAGCGCCAATTTGGTCAAAAGTCTACATCAAGAGCTGCAGAGTCGCATGGCGAATGCCACCAGCGAGTGGTAGCGATGGAACGTTGTATTAACATCGCTCACGGCCTCGCTGGATAAACCCGCTCCTACGCTCGTCAACGCCTTAAGGTGACGCCTATCCGCTTACATCTCGACGCATTTTCGCAGAACATCACGTAAGAAGCGCTTACTTACTCACTCACAGGATAATTTAGCTCTTGATCACCGGCAGGAGCGGGTTGTTCCCGAGATCAAGAATCCCTATGGCGTTCTCGATAATGTCCGGGAGACTGGCCGTAGCGGGTTTTGAAGGCTCTGGAGAAATAGTTCTGGGAATCGAAGCCCAGCTGGCTGGCGATCTCTTTTATGGGCAGAGCTGTGAGTTCCAGTAGCCGTTGGGCCTTTTCGAATACA
>JAYZHU010000191.1:0-10853 GCA_036166175.1 Verrucomicrobiota bacterium
GCCGGAGATGGGTAGGGGCATTCCTTTTCGCCCTTATTGCCGGTCTATTTCTGTGGCTCGGGATGCGAGCTCCGTTAATGATCAATCCATGGGAGACCGCGGGCATCATCAAAGGCGAGTCTCTGGAAGCATCTATGGTAATGCTGATGGCGGCCCTGCTGCCCGTCACGATGATCGGGCTTTTTCTCTGTCTTGTATCCGTAATCGTGTTCGCCTACGTGGCTTTCGCCAATGAATGGCGCCTGATTGATATCATCAGGACCTATGAAGAATAAGCGAGACGTGCGCATTTCAATGCACGTACTTGCTAGTCTCGCCAACGTCGGTGACCCCATAGGTATTGGGTGGGGTCTTGTCTGATGGTATTTTCCAAGTCGCGATTCAAGCTGCTTAGTATTGCTTTGATGTCCTCGTTCTTATTTCCGCTTCTGGCTTGCTGGATTACGGGAGAGAAGTTGATTTCGAACTTCATGGGGCCGACTCGGTGACAGGAGGCGAAACAGAGTGGTGTTCTTGTCACGAGGTGGAGCATTGCAGCCGTCTTAAAAGTCGCAGCTGGATGGCCAAAGAAGTCGATCATCATTCCGTATTCGCCGGCGTGCTGATCGAAGAGCAGAGCCAGTATTTCGTGGTTGTCTAGGACTTCCAGAAAGCGACCGGTGTTACCATCATGCTTGGGAATCGGTCGAAAGCGGTAACGAGATTTCCGCTTTTTCACCAGGCCTTCAATATAGGGATTGTTCATCGCCCGCGATATCCCGGCAACTGGCTTGTATCGAGAAACCCAGTGGCCAGCCACCTCCCAGTTTCCGTAATGCCCTGAAGCGATAATGAGGCTTTGTTCAGGATCTTCTAGGACCGCTTTAACATCGTCGGGAATCTCTATTTTCAGATGCTGATCGATCGCGTCATCGCTCAGAAAATCCGTGGACCGTAGGGACTCCACAATGACGAGAGCCATGTTGTAGCAGGCTTTTTTAGCGATTGCCAAGGCCCGTTTAGGATCGGTTTCGATACCACTGCGGATAATATTGTCTCTTGCGACAATTCTGCGCTTCTTGTCGACTAGCCACCAAAGGTTGGCCGTGCCTCGAGAGACGAGACAGGTAACAGAGTACGGCAGGGTGTCGCAAAGAAAGAGTACGCAACGAAAGAAGCCGTATTCGGCGAGTTGGCAGATCCGCTTCAAGCGCCTTTAGCGACTAGCATATCTATGATCTCGCCGACGGTCGTGACGTTGAGCACTTCCTTCGCTTCCAGATGTATGCCGATGACTTCTTCGATATCGTAGAGCAGGTCGAGAATTGTGAGTGAGTCCAGACCTAGCGATTCGATCGTAGATTGCGGACCGAAGGAATCCCAGTCCGGTTCGATGGAAGAGGACTCTTCCAGGATGCCTCTAAGCTGGCCGAGGATAGTTTCTTGTTTAGCGGTGTCTGTCATGTTGGGAATATTAAGGAGTTTAAACCCGATTGGGACTGATTATTAGAACGCCGTTGCCTCCGCCGAATCCGAAGCTATTTTTCATTATGGGTCCAGTATCTATGGATACGGGTTTGTTTTTTATCAGATTCAAGTCGCAAGCAGAATCCGGGTTTTCAAGATTCAGGTTTGGGGGAGCCTTTCGATTTTCGATCATCTTGACCGAGGCGATAGTTTCCAGCGCTCCAGATGCCCCAAGCGTGTGGCCGAAATAGCTCTTGTTGGCCACGACGGGAACGCGATCCGCTTGGTCGCCGAAGACGCTTCGAATCGACTCGCTCTCGCAAGAATCGTTGCCCGGCGTGGCCGTTCCATGGGCATTGATCAAAGCGATTTCGCTGGGATCAACACAGGCGTCTTTAAGGGCTCGTTGCATGGCCTTGGCCTGTCCTTCTGAACTGGGCTTAGTGATGTGGGTGGCGTCTGAAGATTCCCCGTATCCAAGAATCTCCGCTCGGATAGAAGCTCCGCGTTCGATGGCCCGGTCGTAAGCCTCAAGGACGATGGCTCCTGCTCCCTCACCCAGGACGGTTCCTTGGCGGTCTTCTGCGAAAGGGCGGCAGGCTTTTTGCGGATCCTCTATTCTTGAAAGGGCTCCTATATTATTCCAGGCTCCGAAAGAGAAGGGATCAAAGAATCCGTCCGCTCCCCCGCACAAAACGCGATCGGCATATCCGTGGCGGATCATACGGAATGCGGTTCCGATGGCATTGGTTGCCGAAGTGCAAGCGGATACGATAACGTAGTTGGTGCCAGTAAGGCGAAACTGAAGCGAGATTCCTGCCGAGATCGCGTTGTACATGCAACGGGGTACGGTGGTTGGCCGGAGATTGTGCGAACCTTTTTCGAAGAGGATATTGTAGGCCTGGTTATGACTTTGGGCGCTGCCGGTTCCGGTTCCCAAGATGACAGAGACATCCTGATTATAAAACGGCCCATCTCCAGTAATCAACTTGGCCTGGAGAAGAGCCTGGGCCGATGCAACGATGGCCATGTCCAAGGCCCGATCGGTGGGGCGACGCCCCAGCGGTTTTAAAGCGTCTTCTACAAGCCCGGGCGGCACCTCTGCCCCAATGCCGACTTTGAGCTTGGATGTATCTAAACTTTGGAGTTGATCGATGCCGCTTTTTCCCTCTAGCAATCGCGACCAGACGGAGTCTTCATCGATTCCTAGGGCGGACACGATTCCCATGCCGGTAATCGCTACACGCGGATTGGAACTTGAGGAATCGGTTGGCATTCGGCAATCAGAGCTATCCGTAAATGAATTGACCGCCATCCACATGAATTACCTGGCCCGTTAGGTAGGCGGCATCAGACGACAGAAGAAAGGCTGTCACGTTAGCCACGTCTACACAAGTTGCGAGACGATTTAGAGGGATGGCCATCTTCGCGATCATCTCATCCGTCATGCCTTCAGCCATATCCGTTTCCACGATGCCAGGTGAGACGGCGTTGCAACGAATTCCAAAACGGGCTGCTTCTAGGGCAAGACTTCTAGTGAGGCTAACGAGTCCCGCTTTTGAGGCAGCGTAGTCCGCCCCCATCAGGTTTCCCGGTCCGTGAGCCGCGAGCGAAGCCATGTTAACAATGCTGCCAGCTTTAGCCTTCCTCATGAGTTTGTAGGCTTCTTGAGAGGCGATAAAGGCGGATTCCAGATTGAGGGCCTGGGTTGCTCGCCAATCGTCGAGTTTAAGCCCTCGAAATGCGACGGCTCGACCACCGCCGGCGTTGTTGACGAGTCCATCTAAACGCCCGAAATGATTGAATACGCTTTTGACCAATTCGCTGGCCTTTTCAGGATCGGACAGGTCCGCGGCGAAGGCTTTGGTCTTCTCGGAATCGATTTCCTCGCAGACAGATTGAACTTTCTCGAGCTCCCGTCCGTGAATAGCGACCGATCCTCCTGCCTTGGCAATGGATTTAGCAATCGCTTTTCCGATTCCTCGTGTGGAACCGGTGACGAGGAATGCTTGGCCGCTAAAGTCGTGTGGCATAGAGATCGAAAGGCGCTTGAGAAGAGACGGTAATTAAAGTGGGACCGACTTGTGGATCGGCCAGCCCATTCTTGTGAAGTGATGCGATGAAACCCACGGAATACAAGTACGAATGGGCTTTATCTTGAGCAAAGAGGGGTTCTCGCCGAGCGCTCGGTAGAATGGGTTCCCAGCTCAAGATTGAACGCTCTCGCAGCCGATCCCGCCCGTCTGCCACAATTTTCGGTAACCTTACCGAAAATAGTGGCAAGTGGATAGGCCCTTGGTGAAAGCGGCGATGCCCTGGCGATATTTCGCTAGTTTTGCCAGAAGTTGTCCAGCAAGCTGGCTTCTAGGTGGCGGGGCTTTTCCGCAGTTAGCTCCAGAATGCGTTGAGTCGTGCGAATAAAGTCTTCGGCCACTTTGATGGATGCTTCTCTCTTGCTCATTAGCACCATAGGCAAGCCTTGTATAACGGCTCTGCCAACTGTGACTGAATGCCGAATATGCTCCGGGAACACGCGGGCATCCTCAGGGACCTTTTTCTCGACAGCAAATCTTTCGAGCTGGGCGTCGAATCGCTCCAGAGGCACGTCGATGTTGGTTCCCGTCTTAACGGCGTTTATCGAAATGCCAAGAACTTGAGGAGATGGCGCCGAGAGATCTTCACGCCAGCAAAGGCTTTGCCTTCGGAAGGACTCGAGCTTCTCGATATGCAGGTGGAATCCTATGATGCTCAGGGCATCGGGATTAGCTGGAACGATGATATGGTCGCTACTGAACACGGCGCATTTCGGCGCGTGGAAGAAACTGGGCGGGCAGTCGAAAAAGATGTAGTCGTAGTCCTTCTCCACGGACTGGAGCTCTTCGTAGAAGTGTGCGTAAAACGGCTTCTCCCAGGGATTCGGCAACTCGTGTTCGAGATCCATCAAGTTGAAGCTGGCGAGAACTAGGTCTAGACCTTTAAGGGCGATTTCTCCGTCCGCGTCGCGAACCACGTCCTTTTGAATGCAGGATCTTAATGAGGATCCGGTTTCCTTGAATAGGCTGAGGATGAAATTGCTGGGATCTCGATTGAGGGCGTTCCAGCGGTCTAGTCTCATCAACCAGATACTGGAGTTGCTTTGAGCATCGAAATCGACAACGAGAACCCTCTTGCCCAAATAGGCCAAGCAAGAGGCGACATTCACCAACAGGGATGTTTTGCCAACGCCGCCCTTTAAATTGAAAAAACTTATTTTCGTAGCCATACGCCTTTGTTATTCACTTTCCCTATTTACTTCTACTCGGCGCTTTCCAGTGCTCTCTGCAACTATCGAGCGGGATGAAAGTGCTTCAATGGCATTTAACATTTCTTTGAATGGGTTTTCCCATCGAGCTATTTACAAATCGCATTGGACATCTATGGTGCTGGAGAGTATCAAATGCCCCCTGACGATCAGAATAAGTCGATTTTTGATTCGGTGGACCGGTGCGGCCCTCGCAACCCGGAGGTGCAGCGGTTGGCGGAGGAAAAGGGCTTGGTGGACCCAAAGGAGCGAAGTGACGAGGCTCTAGAGGGACTGGCCGGAGATGAAGGATTGCGGGCCCAGGAGCTAGAGATGAAACAACTCGAATCCGCCCATGAACCGATGTTGCCGGAGAAGTCGATCGACGAGCAGCTGCTCGCCAACCTGGGAACGGGGAAGAACGACTACGGTGTGGCCGAGGACCTTGTTCCGCAAATCGATTTTAATACGATACCTCTCACCCAGCCAAAGCGAGTGATGTCGAAGACACTATCGAGTCAGTCAGCTGGGCAGGATTCCGTACAGGACAATTCCGATTCGAAAGATATTGAAACGCCCTCGCGAGCCCCTAAGCGTAATAAGAAACCACCTTCGTTGCTGGATAGCTATTTCAAGGGGCTTTGAATCGGCGAAGCTACGTTGATTTGGATTGCGCCGCCGCAATACCATCGCCTTTAAATTCGATACGCCGTTGCTTGTACAGCATGCCCAAGGCTTGCTTGAAGGCCTTTTTGCTAGCGGAAAAGGTTTCTCGAATCGATTCCGGTGAGGACTTGTCGTTGAAGGGAAGATAGCCACCGGCTTCCAGTAGACGATCATAAATGTCCTCGGCGAGCGGCAAGGTTCGGCTATATCCGGACGCATCGCGTTGCAAATCGATTTTCCCGTCATCCCGAACGTGTTTGATGAATCCAGGAAAAGATTGTCCGTATTCAAGTGGCCCCGAAAGCTCCGACTTGTACAGAAGACCAGTATGGGCGTTTTCGATAATCGCTCTGTAACCGATAGGCGTTTCTTCGATTACGAGCAAACTGACGGGATCGCCTTTTCGATAGTGATGCTCGCATTGATCCAGATAACGATGGAATCGAGCGGTGGCGACCAGGCGATCGGTCTCCGGATCGAGTTTCAAATAGACAATGACTTTACTCCCGACCTGGACGCGCTTTTTCTGTTCTCGAAAAGGCAGAAAGATATCCTTTTCCAAGCCCCAATCTAGAAAAGCCCCGACTTTTGGATTGACGTCCATTACTTCGAGACAGGCGAATTCCCCAACCATTGCTTTAGGAGTTCGAGTCGTCGCTATCAAGCGGTCTTCAGAATCGCGATACAGGAAGATGTCCAGCACGTCGCCGATTTCCGCCCACTCGGGCCTTTGAAATGCGGGCAGCAGGATTTCTCCGAGGTTTTCGCCATCAAGATAGACTCCCTGAGGAGACTCCCTGATGATTTCGAGGCGATTTCTCTGACCGATCTGCGGCATAGATGGGCAACCGTAGCTTAGATTCTTGGGAATGGGAGCAAAAAGAGCGGTTAGTTTTAGCGGATGTTAATTTAGCGATCGATTGGAGATTTGCGGGAAGCGGGCGATCTCCGAGTTCCAATTCGAGATTTCGTTTTGTGGGCGCTCGGTGATCGCCTGCTACGTCGCAGATGCTTCGATCACTTAGGAACTTCGTTTAGGCTGCATTTGTCCTTTATCTTCGCCCTCGACGTAATCTCAATTAATCCCTATCAGGGGAAAATCACATCGGCATGAATTCGTTTCTCAATTTTCCATCAATCGCAAAAAGGTCAGTCAGGTTTGCCCTCATCATTATCATATGCGCCATGGTGAGCGTATCTTGGGCCGAGTCCGTCAAAATCTGGATCAGCTCGCAGCAGGACAAGATCTACTACGACAATATGGTAAGGCTATACCAACAGGAGGTGGATGCTGGCTTTCAAGCGGAGGTACAGGCGTTCGGATTTCGGGAAATGCCTGACAAGCTGGCCATCGCTTTTAAGACGCAAACCAGCACGCCAGACATCGTGCAGCTCGACGAAGTCTTCTTCGGGATGTATCTCCAGGGTGAAGCACCTTTTGTGGATTTGACCGACCGGGTCAAAGCGGCTGGGCTGGACGAATCTATCATGCCTCAACGCTTAGAGTTATTTAGCTTAGGAGATCAGGTGTTGGGATTGCCGCAATCGCTGAGCGCGGTAGTCATTTACTATCGGCGGGACCTCTTCCAGCAGTTCAGCCTTTCGCCCAGCGAATTCAAGACCTGGGACGATTTCATGGCTATTGGTGAGGAACTCGCGGCTCAAAATCAGCCCTTGGTCGCTTTGGATCCCAGTTACTTCGGCATGCTTCTCCGGCAGCGGGGAGGTCATTTATTTTCGGAGACAGGAGACGTGTTGCCAGATTTCGAGCTCGCGGTGGAAACCTTAGAATTTATGGGAGAGCTAGCCCAAAAACGCATCGGTTTGATGCCGGATAGAAGCACGATCTTTGATCCTGTCTTTTTCGGAGGCGATGTGGCCAACAACGAGATCCTTGCAATTATGGGTGCCGATTGGTATGGTCTGGATATGATCCAGCAGTTTTCATCCGAACTGGAAGGAGAGTGGGGTATTATGCCACTTCCTGTTTGGACGGATGAGCAAGGTAATCCGAATTCGGTTAGGACATCGACCTTTGCTGGTCAAGGACTAGTCATCTACAAAGGTAGCGATTTGATAGACGAGTCCTGGGAGTTTGTGAAATTCGTCATGACTAATCGAGAGGCCAATGCTCAACGCTTTTTGCAGGGAAACAGTTTTCCTGCCTACAAACCGGCTTTCGAAGATATTCGCTTGTTGCAGCCGCAGCCATTTTTTGGATACGATTCGATGGGTCAGATTCTCGTGGATCTCGCTCCTGAAGTGCCCAGAGTCATGATGAATCCAAAGCGCCCGATGGCGGTCTTCATGATCCGAGAAGGGATGCTGAGTTCGGTTATGTACGGGGAAGGGGATGCCCGAACCGCCTTGACGCGGTTCAAAGACCAGCTTGATGGCGGTGGCGGGCCTCCACCAGGAGTTAACTAGAAATGCTGATTGATGCAGCGCTCGCTCAGCGATAGGGATTGGCCGAGCTGGGGGCATATTTGGCTCCTAGCCCCATTCTTCGTCTTCCTCTCGCTGTTCTGGATAACTCCGCTAGGCAAGGGGCTCTTGCTGAGCCTCGAATCGGATACCTTGTTCGGGGAATCCACGTTTGTCGGTTGGCAGCACTATCGCGATCTTCTGGCCGATTCCCGGTATTGGCGGGCAGTCCTGAATACGGCAGTTTTTGCGGTATCGACGATTACGATAACCATTACATTGGCGCTTGTATTTTCTCATGCCTTACGCTTCTGCAATCGGCGCATTCAAGGGCCGTTGGTATTCGGACTGATGATTCCTGGGCTTTGTCCGCCTACGGTTTTAGCCTTATTGTTCCTGTTGGTGTTCCATGGGAAGGAGGGGCTTCTTAATCGTTGGATTGTTCAGCCTCTCGGTTTCGAGACGATAAATTGGCTTTCCGATCCCGATTTCATTTTATCGGCTGTAGTGATCCAAGCGGTTTGGCGTTGGACTGGCTTTATGGCATTTTTTCTCCTTTGCGCGTTGAACGCTCGCCCCAAGGAAATTCTCGATGCTGCAAAGATAGATGGCGCTGGCTTTAGGAGCCGGTTCGTCAATGTAACCTTGCCGCTTATAGCCCCGACACTGACCTTTTGCCTGATATACTTGATAATCGATTGCTTCGCTCAGTTCGCGGGATCTTATGTACTCTTTGGCGGTTCTGGTGGAACGAATGACGCGGGTTTGCTTTTGGTGACCTACGCTTACCAGAAGGCATTTATCGGGGGCGGTTTCGGTAGTGGGGCCGCAGTGAGTCTTTCAATCGTTCCATGGCTGGCTGGTATGTTGATTCTAGTGGCCATGGCTCCGCGACACGTCTGGAAGGAGGGCTCGACCCGATGAATCGAAAACTCGCTTCCATTGGCGTGGGATGCCTCCTAGCCATCGCGACTATCATTTTCTTGTATCCACTTTTCTGGATGATTCTCGGTTCATTCAAATCGAATGCCGAAATTTTCAATACCCTTATTTTTTGGCCACGAGAATGGACAGGTCAATATTACGAAATTCTCCTTTCAAACGAATTCTTCCCCTACCTGACCAGTTTAGCGAACTCCATTACGGTCTCTTTAAGCCAGGGCGTAGGCGCAACTCTGCTGGCTGCCATGGCGGGGTTTGTGATCGGCTCTTACCGATTCCGAGGTCGCATCGGGCTGCTTGCTTTAGGGATCCTCGTCGTTCTAATTCCAGCTCAAATGGTAGCGCTGCCCCTATTTATGTGGGTGAACACTCTGGGTTTGTTCGACAATGTCTTTGGGGTTATTTTACCCGGCCTGGTTAGTGGTTTGGGACTTTTGTTCTTCGCCCGCGTATACAGTCAGTTGCCCAGCGACTTGCTCGATGTGGCCCGGATGGAGGGCGCTTCAGAATTTCGGATTTTCCTGTTAACGCTTCCCTTGGTTAAGCCCTTTCTCATAGCCTTCGGATTCGCCCATTTTGTGCTCTCCTGGCACGCCCACATCATATCCATGCTCATATTGAATAGCGAAGAGACGCGCACGCTGCCGATAAGTCTAGCTGCTTTGTATGGCAGCAGCCTCAATTCACCACAGGCGGTATTGATGGCTGGATCGGCATTGGGAATGCTTCCGCTGATTGCGGTGTTTGCATTCGCCTATCCGCAGCTGAAGTCGGCCCTTCAGGAGTTTGTCTCCCAGTAGCGACTAAGGTTGCACACGGTTTTGAATCTGGTAGCGGGCGATCTCCGAGCACCCACAAATCGTAGCACGGGCTTCCGGCCTGTAGCCCTTAGACCAAAGTACAGGCAGGATGCCTGTGCTACATCCAATTACGGGCGCTCGGAGATCGCCCGCGACCTTAAGAGCTTTCTACTTATCCTCCGAGTCACTACTGGCTTTCCTGCGTTTCAGAGAATCCCTGAATGTAGGCGACGACATCCTTCAAGTCTTGGTCATTGAGTCCCTTTAGTGAATACGCCATTTGAATCCCGTAGGGATCTTCTGGATTGTAGCCGCGCTTGCCGGTCGCGAATTTTCGGAGCTGATCTAGCAGGTACCAATCCTCGAGGATATTTAGCGGTGGGGACCGCAAGCGTTCGTTGCCTTGACCATAAGCCCCGTGGCAAAGAAGGCAGGTTCCGTAGATAAGTTGTCCTCGTTCTGCGTTTCCCCGCACCACCTTAACGTGAGGCCTTGGCGGGAGATCGGCAATGTAGGTGGAAAGGAGGCGAATGGTTTCATCGTCGCTAAAGCGGTCTCGAGCGGATCCCATCAGCAATTCGGATCGGTTCTCGGGGTTCTGCCCACGAATGCCGTCTCTAAATTTTTCCAATTGGGCTTTGCCGTACCAGGCGGGAAGCCCATCAATGATAGGGCCCCTCTGCATTTCCTGATTGCTATGGCAAATTAGACAAGAGTCGGCGAATAGGCTTTCCGCTTTGGCGAACTCTTCTTCAGTTAGGGCGGGTTCTCTGGCGCAGCCCAGCATCAAGAGGACGGATGCGGCCGTGGAAAGGGCGAGCCGTTGTAGACTTTGGGCTTGGGAAATAGATCGCTTCATCTCTCTGGGGCGATGGTTATATACGTGATTTCCGGAGGAGCGAAAACCCGAAATTGTGGTCCCCAAGAACCCGTTCCGCGACTCAAATAGAGGTAGGTTTCCTGATCGATTTGGGTTAGCCCTGGCTTAGCCCGATAGAAGATCTTATTGAGATAGTGGAAAGGGAAAATCTGTCCGCCGTGGGTATGGCCGGATAGTTGCAGATCGAACTCATCGAATCGATCGGGCCGAATGCTAGGCCGATGATAGAGAAAGACTCGAAATGTGGACGGATCCACATTCTTGAAGGTAGTCTCGTCGACTTTTTCCCGCGACGTATTTCTACGGGTGGTAGGATCGTCCATACCTATGAGCGTCAATTCGTCGTTCAACGAAACCGATTCATTTCGGAGTACCTGGAATCCGGCCTCTCTAGTTAAATCGAGGCAGGCATCGA
>JAYZHU010000192.1:0-8769 GCA_036166175.1 Verrucomicrobiota bacterium
GAACACGATTTTGGATCCCTGGGGCACGCCGTTCCTATATCGCTATGATCCAGACGATTCGAATTGGGAAAATTATAACTACGTTCTTTTTTCCGCCGGGCCAGATGCCAAGTACGCGGATGTCACGGCGGAAGGACAGCCGAATGCGAGTCATGCGGACAATGTGGACAACATTTACGCGGAATAAAGAGGCTCCGCCCGGACGGCGCGTAGCTAGTCAGGTAGGGAGGACCGGCTCGGTCCTCCGCGCGCTAGAGACGGAGGACCGAGCCCTTCGAAATTGCTCAGGACGAGACGGTCCTCCCCACCAAAAAAACAGAGCAGCTGTATTTGCTCCATTATTTGGTGCACCGAGATCAAAGTGCGCATTTACCCTTTTCGAGTTGGTCGTGGTTCTGTCGATTATCGTCATATTAGCCACCATGGGACTTATTGGCTATCAGGCCGCGGTTCCACCGGGAGCCGTCAACGCGGCTCGTAACGAGTTGCACGGCTTGTTGCGATTCGCTCGCGAGCAGGCCATCGTTCGGGGTAGCAACTCCATGCTGATCATTAACTATGACAGCACGGATCGCGCTAAATTTTTGAGATACGCGGGCGTAATTGTCGAAGAGGAGTTGGGCTCCGGCAACTGGTTGGCCGCTCATTCGGGAATTTACCTGCCGAAGGGAGTCTACTTTGTACCCGAATCGGAAGGCGATCCGGTTATTGATGGTTTCTCTTTTGAATCAACTTGGCCGCTGGATACAGCCGACCCAGATATGCGGAGCGAGTATCTGTGTTCTATAAGCAACACTGCAAATTCGATCGGTGCTATAGAGTATCCGGTTACCCAAGCGGTTGCCCTAGATGCGTCGACGGGTAATATACAGGACTGGATCGGATATCAGTTTGGTCCGGATGGGCACGCTAAGAAAGCAGACTTTGCTAATTGTTCAGGTGGTGGAGGAATCGTATGGAATCACATAGTGTTGGGCCTCGCTAGTACTCAGGCTGATGGAAGTCTGCTGTTTGAAGGAAGCGACAAAACCGTAGGTATTGTTATAAGGGCGAACGGAATGAGTTTTGCTATCGATGATTCAAATGCCTTATGAAAAAAGGCGAGAGAAACACGGCGATGGATTGCGAGTGGACAAGGAGCTGTATTTCCACTTGTAAACGATTAGAGGATTGGTCCGTCCATAACTGCCCGAAGCTAAAGGGTGCCTTCACTCTTTTGGAGGTTGTCCTTTCGCTTGCAGTATTTGCAATTATCGTTGTGCCTGCGATTGGGTTGGTGGCATTGACTTTCCGTAACACGAGCACATCCCAGCAAGCTCCTAGCGCTGTTGAAATAACATCGTTGTTGGAGTTGGAGTTATACGGGGCAACGGATGTCTTTTTGAATACGTTTCTTGATTCGGATGTTATTTTTTATGCGAGCCAGGATCTGGACCAAATAGAGCGGGACGGTACCTCCATAGCGCCCAATGAACGATACTATAGGGTCACTGTGACGGAGCCAGTTGGATACCTTTACGATGAAGACGACCCTTTTCGAGTATTCCAATTCAACATAATATGGCCGGCTTACTTGCCCGACTCCGGCTCAAACAATGAAAGCAACTTAGAAACGCTGGATCAATTGATACTTCCGGTCGTATTAAGCAAATGAGGTCGAAAAAAAAGGGGTTTACGCTGATAGAGATGATCGTGGCTTTGGCAGTCACTGCCGTCATAGGCTACCTTTTCATCTCGATTGGACGGGATTTTGTCCGAGCCTGGGACCACATTGGCGACACTGTTTCTCGAGAGACTGAGGCTCGGGCGGCTATGGATTGGATTGCTCGCGATATCGAATCGGCTTTCTTCCAGGATGGAACGAACGTCATGTTTGCAGTGGATATGCTTGATGACGGTTCCAATTCAGGAAAATGGGAGGCGAGCTCCGTGGGTCGCCCGACGTCGTCTGGTACGGATACAGCAAATCATGAATACGGCTGGGCTGGTTGCTGGGTAAGGCTGTTTACCGCGTCGCCAACCTTGAACGCAGTTGGTTACCAGATTATTCGTTCGACAATGAGAGAAACGATTCCGCCAGCTTTTACCCCGCGCTACATGCTTTATCGCAATGCGGCTACGGTAAGAGAAACAATCGACAAGGAACTCGATTTAGGAAACGCTACTGCCTACCCCGTTGGTGTTGGGGATGTGGTGAATCCGCAGCGGCCTAACATTCTAGCAGTCAATGTAGTCGATTTTGGCGTACGGCTATATATTTATGAAGCTGATCCGACTATAGACTATAGCGATGTGGATGCACCGGATGGCCTGCGATTGATCTTTCCAGCCAATACGTCCAGTCGTTTGGAAACAGACATTTCATTGGCGGCAGCCCATCAAGGTTCTACTTTCTCAGGGAATGTTTACGGTAGTCGATATCCTGACGTGGTGGAGATCTATATGCGTATATTGACCGAGCGCGGCGCGGATTTGATATACGAAATGGAGGAAGCTGGAGACAACACGTTTTGGGAGGAAATCGTAGCAAATAATTCAAGGCTTTACCGGCGCTATATCGTCGTTCGGGGGAGTAGCGGGCTGTGAGAAAAGATCGGTCCATGCGAATGGGGAGCCGATTCCGGAATCGCCGGGGCTTCGCCTTGATCCTGGTTTTTTCCTTGGCCAGTATCGTTCTCCTATTGGGTCTATCTCTGGTATCTCTGACCCAAGTGGAGACCGCTTCTAGCCAATACGACCAAGGAATGAAAGTGGCCCGGGCGAATGCCCGTCTTGCCTTGCAGATGGCGATCGGCGATTTGCAGGAGTTCGCAGGTCCTGACCAGCGCACTACGGCGACGGCAGATGGATTGAGAACCGACGGATCAGATCCTGCCTTGACCACGTTCAATTTGCCGCCAGCCGGTGGCGTTGAACAACCGTTTTGGACTGGTGTATGGGATGTCGACAATTCGACCAACGAACCGATTTGGTTGGTGACACGTCCTCTGGACGCTACCTACACGATCGCTGACAATACGGACCAGGGCGCTGACCCGACTTTAACCGCTGCGACTGGATACAAGCCAACAGGCTCCCAAGATGATCTTATCAAGCTAGTCGGAGTGGGTTCCGCCAAGCCCGAACCTTTGGGTGGTGACCAGGCAATACACGATGTCTGGGTTCCCAAAGAGCCACTAATCTCAGACGAGATTGTTGGGTTGGAAGCGTCCGAAAGAGCGACGATTGGGCACTACGCCTATTGGGTAGGGGACGAAGGGGTGAAAGCTAGCTACTTGATTGAAAATAGGCTGTTGGATACTTTACACGATGGATACGGAGCAAGCGGTAATCCTACGATTGAGAACACTAGGCTGAAGCAAATGCTGGCACATCGCTACAGGTTTGAGGTTGATGGGACAGAGGTAGACGCCACCAACGACAGGATAGCGTCTATTGAAAGTGATCTCATATTGCGCAAAGATGTTGAAGGGTCGCCATCGGGAAGATCCTACGTAGGGATGACCACGGGAACGTTTACCCAAAACGACGTGCTCAGACGTTTTCACGATTTTGCCGGTCTGCATCGTGGGCTGCTGGTCGATCCGATTCGGGGTGGTTTAAAAGAAGATTTATCCAATATCCATACGGTCAGTACGGGCGACACAAACGTAGATGATTTGGTAAACAATTTCCTGATGCCGTATTTGAATGTATCGGACATTGTGAGTTCTAGTACGCCGTTGACTGAACTGACGCTATCCTACCCGATAGCAGCTAAAAATACGACTTTTGGCGGAGGTGGACCTACTCCGAAGGTTGCCCCGGTGATTACGGAGTTTCATTTGGAAGTCTGGATGGGAGCTCCGGAATTGGGGGTAGGACCGATGGCGCCTCCCGGGAACCCTCAGAGACTCAGAAGTCCGATATTTGCTCAATTCGGGGTAGCCATTGAACTTTGGAATCCTTACACTAGTCGCTTGGAAGGTTCAGATTTGAGTATTCGTATCGATAATCCTAACATATCAGGATTTTCCGTGGAGTATTATGACAATTTTGTAGCAGGCGATTTGCCGGGTTCGAGCAATACGATCGCTGGATTAGATGCCTTAATGAACGGAGTCTCAGAATTCACTTTGGATGCCACGGGAACGTGGTGGGAGCCTGGGGAAATTCGAGTGTTCTCGGGAACCTATGATCCGGGATCTGGAGTGCTCGCCCTCTCTTCGGGGACCGCTTCGATCCCATCGGGCTCAATATACGAATATGAAATTAGTTCCCTTCCGGAATTCGCCAGTTCGGATGAGGTCTACGCATCCGATAGGCTTGCTTTGAACGGTCCCATTTGGAGTCCAAAGCTAAGTTTGCGGACAAGTGGCGGCGACGTTCTGCAAACGGCAGTTCTGAGTGGTATCGGCTTTTACGAAATGAAGAGCTATCCCCGTACAGCTTTGAGCTCCCCACTCGAGCGCCATCTCACTTACAAGTGGGAACTCCGCAACATTGATGCCAATTGGATTGGGTATGATCCCCGCTCAGGGTTGATTACCGATGGCCTGATTATGGATCAGTTCTGGGTGAACGATCCTCCACCTGGATACCTCCCCATCGCATATCCCTATTTCCGTATTCCTGGCTCATCGTGGGCCTACACGAATTCGACCGTACAAAGCTCGGCGTACGATCTCCTAGGTTACAATAACGATGCTTCTATCGAAAACAATATCCCCCTTTTCGAACTACCCCGGCAGGAGTATTTGTCGCTGGCCGCTCTCCAGATGGCGGAGTTTCCCTCTGGTATCAGGGGCCATCTCGGCGCCTCTATTGCTAGCATTTCACCGACTACCTCCATCAACGATGTCTTCGATCGATTCTTTCTTTCGACGGTACCGCAGGGAACGACGAGTTGGACGGTTGCCGAACCGCTTCCCAATAGCCGAATGGAGCCAGTATTGGGCACCTCTCTCTCTGACTTGAACGATCCGGTGGAGGCCCCCTATTCGGCTGAACACCTTTATCTGAAAGGGTCGTTCAACGTAAACTCCACCTCGGTAGAAGCATGGGCGGCGCTCTTGAAAGGAGTTCGTCTGGGGACGTGGGTATTTGACGATCCCGATGATGAGTTTCCGCCGTCGGGTCCACTCGGCGAGCTCGACGTTTCCGGCGAGAACCAGTTTCTCCGTTTTTCCCAAACCGCAGAGGAGACCTGGGATGGCGACTTCGACCTATCGGAGGACTTGGAGGTCACTCGCAATTTTATTCGCAAAGGCATGCGTTCGTTCACTGATGCGGAAATCGAGACGCTGGCTACGGAGATAGTCGAGGCGATCCGAACGCGGCGTCAGAAGGCTTCGGGGACGGTGGGTCCCTTAGTCAGTCTGCAAGACTTCATCGACTCCGGCGTGTTGGAGACAGCGATTACCGGAGCGGGATTGAATAGCTCCATCGCTGTGGGCGGTACGCCCTTGGGGTACGCGTCCAGTTTTTTGACTCAGCAAGATGTGCTTACCGCGATTGCTCCCTATTTGACGACTCGGAGTGATACCTTCGTGATCAGAGCCTACGGGGATTCTGTCAATCCCTTTGACGCCAGCGAGGTAGTGGCTCGAGCCTACTGTGAAGCGATCGTGCAGCGTGTGCATCAGAAACATTCCACCGAGCCCGATGTCGGAGACCCGATGACGATTGCCGGGGCTAATCCAGGCGAGTACGGCCGCCAATTCCGAGTGATTGCCTTTAGGTGGATGACGAGAGACGAGATATGAGGAAATGCAGCCGGATACTGAGTACAGATTTTGGGTGTATTGTTGCTATCCTTCGTCACTTGATTCGGTTTCCTGGTAGGGAGGACCGTCTCGGTCCTCCAGGATACGAATACGGAGGAACGAGACGGTCCTCCCTGCCATTCAAAGCCCTGCTAGTGAGTCTTCTGCTTTCGATAACTACGATCGCCGCGTTCGGGCAATCGCCTTTCGATGAGAAGGAGGAAGCCTTCCTCTTTACGGCCCGCGCCTTCGGTGATGACTATTTTGAGAACATCCAATTTTATGATGCTGAGGATGTGCTAACAACCGTGTCATTCGACCCCTATTCGCGGACTGCGGTACACCGATTGCCTGCGAATCGGTCTGAAGCTACATTCATTCGATTTACCGTAGACGAAAGAGGAGAGGAGCAGGAAGAGACGGTGGCCATCGCTGAATTGGAGGGAATCGAATCCCGCGCCTTCCTAGTTTTCGTCTCGCGGCGGGATCGGGAACGCAACCTGCCCTATACGGTATACGTTGCTGACGAGAGCCCCGGAAAGTTCGAAGCTGGGCACTTGCGACTTCTCAATTTGGCAGGGCCGCCGATTTTGGCTCGGATTGGGTCGGAAACCGTTTCTTTGGGCTACGGATTCGGCGGCGACCGACAGTTCGTTGTTGAGAACATCGAAGAAGTGCCCTTCGAATTCGCTGTTCGCGTAGCCAATGCCTGGAAAATTGTCTACTCCACGGGGTTTCGGGCTCATCCAGAAGTGGGTACACTAGCGATCCTCAAACCGCCGCGTACCTTGGGTTCCTTGGAGATTCAAGTGGAGCTGAGCCAGCGTCGCTACTATTTCGATCCGCCAGAGCTGATCGAAAGAGCGGTTGGCGAATAGGTTTTTTTGATTCTGGTTGGTAGGGCTGCTTGTCCTCAAGCAGCCGCATCAGGATTATCCAATTCGGCTGACTGGGGACAGTCAGCGCTACCATAAAATCGATTGGGTGCTCTCTAAGGCGAAATGCCATAGCCAAAATTTTCTATTGAAACCTGATCTGGGCGTGTCAGCTTCCCCGTCGGCCAGGTCCTATGCGATGTTGGACGGGCGAATCCCGCCAGGACCGGGAGGTAGCAACGGTAGTCGCGTTTCGCATGCGCCGTAGGTCGCCTGGCCACTCTTCGCCCCCTTCGGCGAGCTCAGGCGAGGAAATTTCGTTGTTGGAGTTTGGGTTTTGCTTGGAAATGATTGTTTTCCGAACATCGATTGGTACGGCGGCGCGCTTTTGAAATTATTTATCGTTTTCCTGTTGGACTCTGAAGAATTTTTCGTGTCGATTCGTGTTATTCGTGGTTAACATACCGTTTCCTTTTCAATGTCAGCAACAGGCTATCAAGTAATCGCTCGGAAGTGGCGACCCCAGAAGTTCGATGATCTGGTCGGCCAGGATCACGTTGTGCGGACTTTGAAGAACGCGATCACCCAAAATCGTATTGCTCACGCCTACTTATTCGTCGGGCCAAGAGGTACTGGGAAAACGACTACCGCGCGGCTTTTTGCCAAATGCTTGAACTGCGAAGATGGCCCGAAAATCGGTCCACCTGAGGATTCAGAGATTTGCCAGGCCATTATGAACGGCTCCTGCATGGATGTTTTGGAGATCGATGGGGCTTCGAACAACGGGGTAGAGCAAGTGCGCGATCTACGAGAGGACGCTCAGTACTCGCCGAGCCAAGGCCGCTACAAAATCTACATCATCGACGAGGTGCACATGCTTTCGACCGCGGCTTTTAATGCATTGCTAAAGATCCTCGAGGAGCCTCCGGAACATGTTAAATTTATCTTCGCGACCACTGAGGCTCAGAAAGTTCTTCCAACGATCGTTTCCCGGTGCCAGCGATTCGATCTCAAGCCCATCCCGGAAAAGCTGATCCAAGAACGCCTCGCGCACATATGTAAAGAAGAAGGGATCGCGGCAGAAGATACTGCGCTGCAGGCAATCGCCCGTATGGCGGATGGGGGAATGCGCGACTCTCAGTCAATCCTAGATCAGATGATCGCCTTTTGCGGCGATAGCATTTCCGAAGAAGATGTGCTTCAGGTCTATGGTTTAGTCAGCGTTGAGCAGACTACCGAATTGGCGAAAGCCATCGCGTCGGGTGATCATGCAAAGATCCTGGAGCTGGTCGATGATTTCGATGCCTCGGGTCGGGACTTTTTCAGGGCTCTCGTGGATTTGCAGGCCCGCATTAGAGAAACCTTATTATCGGCCATAAAAAATGGTGGGGCAGATGCGAGTTTAGGCGCTTCCATGACAACAGAGGCCATAACCCGGTTGTTGGATAGCCTTGGCAAGAGCGAAAGTGAACTTAAGTTTGGGTTGAACGAAAAGGTGAATTTCGAAGTAGCTTTGCTCAAAGCTTCTGAGGAGTGCCGGGCCAGAGCCATCGATGGGCTGATTCGTGAGCTTTCCGGTATTGTAAACTCGATGCCGGAAAAAAAAAAGGCTTCAAAGCTGGCGTTGAGCAGTCCGTAGAAGAGGAAACTCAATCCAAAGAAGAAGCGGCAGAGACGCCTGTAAAGGTCGAGGAAGATCCAGAGACCGCTATCTTAGAGGAACAGCCAACGGAAGTTGAAACGGGCGGCACGGAAGAAGGCCCAGAAGCCGAACAGGTTTTCGTTGAAGAATTGAGTCTCGAAAAGGAGGAAATTGTTTCAGAGCCAAATAGCGAACGGGACCAATCGCCACTGCCAAGCTTGGAAGAGGCAGAGGCTCTCATTTCCGAGAAAACCAAGCTCTTGATGGACGAATTATTCCGGGCCCGCATCCAGCGCGTGAAGCGCATCGACCCAAAGGAAATCCTTTGAATTAGCGTGGAGCTTATTCCTCCCTGGGATGCCCACGGCTCGACCGCTATTTGAGGTATCTTCGAAGCGATATTTAGAAACAGGACACGTATCGCCACAGGATCAAGCGTCGCGGTAGCGTCATGTGTTCAATTGACTATAATTTGACTGCAGGAGCGGGTTTATCCCACGATAATCTA
>JAYZHU010000193.1:0-5575 GCA_036166175.1 Verrucomicrobiota bacterium
TCCTTGAGATCTTTGGAAAGATCGTAGAGTTCGTTCGTCTTCGCTTCGTAGAAGTGCAGAAGCTTGTAGTTCCCGAGCATGATAGCGGAATAGGGAGTGTCTCCTTGGTAGTGGGGGAAATGAAAGACGAGTTCTTCACGTGACCGTTTAATAGGGTGCTCTTCTCCTTTGAGCAGGTGGATGAAGCTACCGCTTTCCGTGTTGGCTGGGGCTGGCTCCTCGATGCCCGCCAAATCGCTAAAGGTATTGTATAAATTGTAGCCGACGACTGCCTGGTGAGACCATGAGTTAGGTTCAACGCCGGGTCCTCGAACGATGAAAGGAACGCGAATGCCGCCTTCGCGCACATCGCCTTTGCCTCCACTAAGAGGGCGATCGGAGGACCGGCCTCCACCGCCGTTGTAGGACATGAAAAAGACACAGGTGTTTTCTGAAAGCCCGAATGCTTCTACTTATAACTACGGGTTTCGCGACGCGCTCAATTCAACGCGTTGATCGACAGCGATAAAGGAATGCGCAATTCAGGCGCTAGCGCTACATTTTATATCGCTTTGATCGCCTGCGCCAATCAAGCCCGTCTATTTCATCGATCATTCGCTGGACAGGGGGCGCGGTTTGCGCTTCATGGTGGGTTTTTTCCGGAATCTGGACGGAATCTCCCTTAAAACGAACTAAACGAAACAGCATCACAAACCATGCCTGTCGCAACACCTAAGCAATACGAAGCCATGCTGGATGCCGCTCAAAAAGGCGGCTATGCCTATCCGGCGGTAAACATCACCTCGATCGTGACGATCAATGCCGCCCTTAAGGCATTTGCCGATGCGAAGTCCGATGGCATCATCCAAGTTTCCACTGGGGGCGGCCAATTCGCTTCTGGCCTCAATGTTAAGGATGCGGCTTTTGGGGCCATCGTTCTGGCGGAGGCTACCCACGTTTTGGCTGAAAAGTACGATGTGCTGGTCGCCTTGCACACGGATCACTGCCATCCCGAGAAGGTAGATGGATTCCTCAAGCCGCTCCTCGAAGCGTCTCGCAAGCGCATCGCTGAAGGAAAAGGGCCGCTCTTCCAGTCGCACATGTTCGATGGATCGGTCGTGGCGCTCGATGAGAATCTAGAGATCTCCAAGGAGCTCCTGAAGGAGTGCGCCGAGCTCGATATCATTCTCGAGGTCGAAGCCGGCTGCGTTGGTGGCGAAGAGGATGGACACGATACTTCGGGTCTCCCCGCGGAGAAGCTATACACGACACCGGAAGACATGGTCGAAGTTTATGAGGCTTTGCGGCCAATCGGACGCTTCCTGTTTGCCGCTACCTTCGGGAACGTGCACGGGGCCTACAAGCCGGGAGCCGTTCAACTGAAGCCCACGATTTTGCGAGACGGACAAAAAGCGGTCATGAACAAGCATGGCTCGGATGCGGAAATGGACCTCGTTTTCCATGGCGGCTCCGGATCTGAACTCAGCGAAATTCGCGAGACCTTGGACTATGGTGTGGTCAAAATGAACATCGACACGGACACGCAGTACGCTTTCACCCGCCCTATCGTCACTCACATAGGCGAAAATATTGAGGGTGTGCTCAAAATTGACGGCGAAGTTGGCAACAAGAAAACTTACGACCCGCGATCGTACTTAAAGAAAGCGGAAGAGAGCATGGCCAATCGATTGATCGCCGCTTGCGAAGACTTGCGATCGGACGGCAACACCATTTGCGGCACCGTCTAAGCCACGGAGGACAATTTAACCAAAAACCCCGTTAGAGCCGGTTTCCATTTATTGGAGCCGGCTTCTTTGTTTCACAAACCTGCCCGTTCCTTTAATCGAAAAGTCCCGCCGCTATTGTGCAGTGAAACTGATCACGTGATCAGTTTCACTGCACAAACGCTCCATTTCAAGGGTTTCAGGATTAGGCTCTGGGAAGGGTCGCTACCTTTCAAGAGGGCTGGAATAATGAACTCAGGTCAGGAATTCGTGGGCAGCTCGACGGCTGTGACTTGGTGGCTGATGCCGGGGAAGGTGGCTTGGTGGTGGACGAGGTCGGAGCGGTCTTTGAGCTTTGATCCGTCGATGGTTTTGGCGTCCACTGCGGTGGCGGTAGCGGTGTGGGTTTCCGCCCACTCGGAATTTAGTAGGGCGATGCTGACCGCTTCGCCAATGATATCTGGGTGGGCGTAGTCCGGATGCCCGATAGAGCCGAAGTAGACCATTCCCGTGCTGATGCCAACCTTGAGGGGCTCATTGTGGAGCTGGATGGCGTTGAGAGCCGCGTCGATGGCTCGGTCTTGATGAAAGCTTCCGGAGAAGAAGCAAAGGATGCCGGCTCCTCGGGTTTTGATGGGGATACCCCCGTAGCGCAGGGCAGATTCGGTTACCTGGTAGCAGACGCTGTTGGTCCAGTTGGCGAAGTCGCGCGGTTCCAGGCGTTCGGATTTTTCCCTAGCGGCCCGGGCCCGGATGTCCATGGTGGTGGCTTCGATGACATCCTTATCGATGCTTTGGCAGCCCAATAACCATTCGATGGATACGCCGAGCAGTTGAGTCAGGTTGGGCAGGATGCTGATATCGGGAGCGTTTTCGCCTCGCTCCCACTTGGAGACGGCCTGTGGGCTCACCTGAACCGCGTTGGCGATATCGGTTTGCGTGAGGCCCGATTTCTTTCGGCGGTGGCGGATTCTGTCTCCGAAGTCCTGAAGATTCATAAAACAGCAGCGAGTTTAAACGGACGCTGCGCAAATAGGAAAGGGGAAACGAGAGAAGAAGAGTAAAAACCGCTTGGGGCTCTTACCCGATTAATTCGTGATAGGTGACGCAGTGCTGCTTACGTTGGCAGGGCTGACAATGCTCTCCCATCCACAAGGCATCGAATTGCTCCATCAAGGGGCGCACGATTTCCGGCTCGTCGGAAAGGACTCCCGATTCGAAATTGCGTCGATTTTCGGATTTGGCCCCCATGCCCGCCCCTGTTAGGTTAGCGCTTCCCGTGTAGCCGACCTTTCCATCGACGATCACGCTCTTGAAGTGGGCCCGCGGGCAGAGAATCATCTCTAACCCTTGCAGTAGGCTCGGGAATCGATCGAAGTCGTTTCGAAAGGCGGGCCCGGGTTCTTTGGCGTGTATTATTCTTATGGATACGCCTTCATCGATCAGATTGGATAGAGCGCTGAGAAAAGGCACCATCTTCTTTCCGCGATGGACGTGCAGGTCTTTGATGTCAGCGGTTGCGATCCAGACGAATGACTCCGCTTGGGCGACGGCTTCTTGGATGACCCGCTCGTATATCCGTCTATCGGTGACAACTTCGGTCGGCATGTTTACTCGTTTCTAGGACCTGGATTCTGGAATGCAAGCGAAGCGGACGGTTTGGGGATGATCGTTAATTCGAGAGAGCCCGGGCAGCTTGCGTCGGGTAATATACCAACAAAAAAGCATCAAAGATTCGGCTATGCTTAAAGCTCTTCCTAGGCGAGAAATCACAATCTAGCCTTTTTTTGATGGGATACACTCTGCATTCATGATGCCTCGTTTCGTTTTCGCGTTGCGACGCCGAGGGAGTCGTCGTCACCACGATGGAACCCCTAAACTGATTTATCATGGTGGCGAAGCCATCGTGCAGCCCCGCAGCGACGGGGCGCTTCCTGTTTATGACTTCTATCAAATTCCATGGATGCTGTAGCGGTTCAACTTTATCGGCATGAAATCGATTGAGGCCGGCTTATCGGGGCGATTCCCGGGGCCATGAAATTGCCAAATTTTCGTTAGCCATTTTTTGAACTTCACTTAAGGTTACGGGCTTATGTCAAAAGAGCGTATCGCATTCATCGGAATCGGATTAATGGGCAAGAGCATGGCTGGGCATCTTCTGGATTCCGGCTATCCTGTTACCGTGTACAATCGTACACGGTCGAAAACGGATGATCTCGTGACTCGAGGCGCGGTTTGGGCGGAGTCGCCAGCAGCGGCTGCCGAAGATGCGGATATCGTGATTACCATTGTAGGCTTTCCTGCCGATGTGGAGGAAACTTATTTCGGGGACGCCGGGGTTTTCAGGACGCTCAAGGAAGGGTCTTTGGCGATCGACATGACGACATCGAGTCCGCTCTTGGCCAAGCGAATTGCCGAGGCCGGCAAGGAAAAAGGGATTGGCTCCTTGGATGCCCCTGTTTCCGGCGGCGACTTAGGGGCCCGGGAGGCGAGGCTTTCGATCATGGTCGGAGGCGAGCAAAGCGATTTCGACCGGGCCATGCCGCTCTTCGATATCATGGGAAAGAATATTCAGCTGCAGGGTCCAGCGGGATCCGGCCAGTATACCAAGATGTGCAATCAGATCGCTATCGCCTCGGGAATGGTGGCCATTGGAGAGGCCTTGGCCTACGCGAAAGCAGCCGGTTTGGATTCTAAGCAAGTATTGGCAAGTATCGAGACTGGAGCGGCGGGAAGCTGGTCGCTTAGCAATTTGGCTCCGCGCGCTTTGGACGGCGATTTCGCCCCCGGGTTTTTCGTCAAGCACTTCATAAAGGACATGGGCATCGCCCTGGAGTCCGCGGCGGAGATGGGTTTGACGCTGCCGGGCCTGGACTTGGCCAAGCGTCTTTATGATCAGCTATCCGCTGAAGGTGGAGCGGACGAGGGCACCCAGGCGATCTTCCGTTTCTATATGGAAGGCAAGCAATCGGCCGGCTAGGTTCCAGTTAGCCTAATAGCTCCAGCCAAACTGATTTGGACAAGGCCATGCGGGCCAGGTCGTGCGATTCGCCTTCGATTATAATATCCTCGAAGAAAACGCCCTAGAGGTAGAAGCCAAATTTGCCATTCAAGGTGAGATTACTGAGATTGATATCCAAGGATTGTAGAAAAACCTTTTCCCGGTTGGCGATTAGATAGGTGTAGAAGAGAAAAAGAAAGGTTGCCCGTTTGCCGATCCCTTTACCGCGTTGGCTGGAGTCGCCCACGAGCTTTCGCATCTCGATTTTCTCGGAAACGCCATCGATTTGATCGGCTCCTATGATTCCGACAAAAACGCCATCGCTGACGATTCTGAAGCACTCCCTGGCTGAAGAATTAAAATAGGCAGCTAGATCTTCGGTCGTATTAGGAAATCGGGGATAGAAATAGCATTTGGCCTCGTCGCTGCGCGTCCACTCTGCGACCTTGGTAAGTTCCTTTTCTTCTCGCGGGGAAATAGATACGCTCCTTAGCTAGTGTGCCGCTAGCAATTTGCTCGGCCAGAATGAGATTTTCTTGTCCGTCGAGAGTGGGGTTTTGGCCGAGTGGGGTTTGCTAATACCAGAGCATGTGTCCCATCGCGTAGACAAACGCGAACAATAGGAGCCAAAATGCCGGTTTAGCCGATCGGATCATTCGGTAGTATTCGGCAAATCCGAGGGGAAATCAAATGCAGGCCCTATGGCGAAGAGCTAAAATCATCTACCCGAAATGACGAGCAGATAGAATATGGCTAACGGCTCAGCAGCAGGCGATGTCCGAGTCCACCCAGGATGGCTCCGAGGATTGGAGCGATGACGTAAACGGTCAGCCATCCGTAGCCGTTGATAGAGAACGGAAGACTGCCCCAG
>JAYZHU010000194.1:0-5462 GCA_036166175.1 Verrucomicrobiota bacterium
ACGGATCCTCGATATTATCACCCAGTGGAACGCCAACAGCGCTCAAAACGCCTGGCACTACTTTATCGCCAAGGGCGGTTAACGCTCCCCCAGTCAAGATATGGTTCTCTAGCGTGTCTTCCAGTTTATCCGGACCAACCACCCTCAGCTTGCGAGCATTGAAGTTCTTGGGAGCAGGGCCGTTGTAGACGCTCTGGACCATGGGCTCATAGCGTTCCTTGCGACGTTCCCACACCCAGTCGTCTTGCTCACGGACTTTGAGTCGCCCTTGCTCGATATAGTCCAGCCCTACATGCCTGGGCGGCTTAACATCGTCAGGCATACCCCTGCGAGTGGCGTGGTCGACGTATTCGCGATTGTTTTCGTCGTACCATTTACGAGCAGCCGTTTCTCGCTTGTCGTACAGCTCCTCCTTTTTCTCCACAGCGAAACTGTGCAAACGTTCAACCAAAGCAGCCCCCTCTTCCAAGCCGTTTAGATTTTCTTTGGGGTGGAAGGCTGCGGGGCGTTCAGCAAGTTGTGTTCCAGCAAAAGCCGAGTACATGCGATAATAGTCTTTGGTCGGGATCGGATCGAACTTGTGATCGTGGCACTTAACGCAACGCATCGTTGTCGCTAGGAATGTCTGGCCCACGGAGTTTACGACATCGTCGATGTAAATCTGCCGAGCCTCGTCCTTGGGAATCATCGCCGAATCCCATGGACCCATTCGCAGAAAGCTGGAAGCGATCATCCATTCGATTTCCTGCTCGGTATATTCACCTGAATCGTGCACGGCCCGCACGGCTTCCACATTGCTGTTCAGGCGTTCTCGAACTGACGCATCAGCGAGCTCATCACCAGCAACTTGCTCAACTACAAACTCATTGTAGGGTTTGTCCTCGTTGAACGAGCGAATCACGTAGTCTCTGTATCGCCAAGCATTGGAGCGCTCGTAATCGTTCGAAAGTCCGCCTGTGTCCGCATACCGAGCAACATCTAGCCAATGCTGCCCCCACCGTTCTCCATAGTGTGGGCTATCCAAAAGACGACCCACGAGCTCGGCCCAAGCCTTGTCAAAGTCTTGCTCGGCGGCAGCGACGAAGGTTTCAACTTCCTCTGGAGTCGGCGGGAGTCCGATCAAGCCGTAGCTAGCCCGGCGAATCAGGTTCCTGGCATCAGCCATCGGGGCCGGCTGGAACCCGGCTGTCTCCAGCTTGGCGCCCACGAAAGCGTCAACCGGATTGCCTCGCCCTTCGCTACTCGGCACCTCTGGCTTTTCCACCGGCATAAAGGCCCACATGTCTTCCGGCTGATAGCGACGATAAGTCCATTCATCGATGAGACCGCCCGATGTCTTGAAAAGCATCCCTTCGTCATTAATCTCCACCTCTCTCTCTGCTATACGGATGGCCTCCTGAGTCTCATCATTCGGCCAAGGAGCTCCGGCATTAATCCAAGTTTCGAGATCGGCGATCTGCTGTTCAGAGAGGCGGTCGTTCTCTTTTGGAGGCATTTCGTAGTCAGAATCCTCCCAGCGAACCGCTTCCATGATAAAGCTGTAATCCGCGTCGCCAGGGATAAGTACATCATCGAACGACTCGCCGCCACGGAGAAGCTCCTCGCGAGTAGTTACGAGAAAATCCCCCTTAACCCCCTTGGCCGGATCTCCATGGCACCCTAGGCACTTCGCCATCAGCATCGGTTTCACCCTGAGAGTGAAAAAACGATCCATATCTACAGCTTCGTCTGTTGCCAGAGCGACAGACGAGCTAGCTATGGCTATTACGCCCAGAATTCCGCAAACTGATTCTCTCGTCCTCTATAAATTAGTATTCAAAAATTGGTTAGGGTCGGCCTTTCTCGTAGAGTTCCGCGATCTCTTCGCCACTCAAGGCATCTCCAAAGATAGCAAACTCATCGATTGCCCCATTTAGGTTTCTCAAAGAGAAAGTCGGATCATTACGAGTCGGCTCGTTCCAATTTCCTATGGAAGCGGCCCCGACACGAACGGTGTCCACTATAAACTCATCGCTAATACGATCCCGACCGATTGCTTTTCCATTAACGTAGTGCGTAGTCGTTTGAGCATCCACGTCGTATACGGTAGCGATCTGGAACCACTTCCCACTCATGGAAGGGTCCCAAAAACTCGCGGAATAGGTGATATTCTTGTCAGGATCTTTGGGCCAGCTTTCTCGTTTTTTAACGGAAAAGAACAAGCGGCCATCACTCATGATTTGCCAGTGCGGTTCGTGCAAATCATGGCCGTCGGTAAGAAACAGTGAATTGTACATGCGATCCAAACTATCGATACGAGCCCAGCAATAAAATGTCATAGATCGGTGTACGCCAGGAACGGATACCCTGACCCGGCTTCCCGCTGGGCTGAAGCTCAACGCTCTCCCTGACTCATCCCATCGATCCGCGGCTTTTCTAGCGCTGACAATCGTGCCATGAAATCCCGAACCGGATCCATCCACAAGCTGGCGACTGCTAGCATCCTCCAAATTCATAGGAAAATAGGCTATCAGCCTTGAATCGCCCGCCATTATCTCGCTAGCCGATTCCCAAGCCTCTTTGCGAGCCTGACGCTGCCCCAAGAACTTGCGTTCGAAGTCCTCTAATCTCGGAAACGTATTGGAAGAAAAACCAGTTGCCGTAAACTCCCCTTCAAACGTCCAGCTAAGCGACTGTCCATCCGTCAAGCTCCTGACATCGCTGGCATTCGGATGCCACTCGATTTCCCCCTCGATCACATGCATTTCTGCTCGCTCCGAGGTCACATCCAACGCGAATTCCGTTCCCAAATCCACAACCTCTCCTGTGGCTGTATTTACCTTGAATCCTTTCGCCGCCGGCGGCACGAGTGCCCGTATCCGACCTTTTGTTACCGTCATTTCCATAGGAGAGTGGAGCTCGAACTCCGATTCCCCTTCTAAGATTACAGTAACCCCGCTGAACAGCTCCAATTGCGCCACGCCTGAGTTCAGCCTCAAGGCGCCTCCCGGCAGCAAATCGCCGCGGTCTAAGCGGACACCGTCATTCCATTCCGCTTCCGAGTAGTCGGACAGCACGGCAAAGCCAGCTGCGCTAGGCTCAACATTCAGAACGGAATCCTGACCCGTTACTTGGCCGAATTTCCATCCCGAAACGCCAATCGCAATCAGAAGGGCTACAGATGCTACCGCGCTCAGTCCGATGGCATGCTTTCTCCAAAACGGAAACACCGGCTCCGCTCGAGAGTCCCCCAACCGCTCAGCCTCAACCATCAGGCCGTTCTCCCATTTCAGCCGAGCGTAATACCGACGCCTTAATTCAGGGTCCACACGCATTTGGGCTTCCAGCCGAAGGAAGTCGGCCTCGGAAACCACGCCATCGAGCAGCTCATCAACTAACGTTTCCCACTGATCTTGGCTCATGCTTCCAGCCCTTTCTGCCATGCCAATCGTTTCTCTATGCAGTTTTGCAGACGATTGCGAACCCGATGGAGAGTCACTTTGAGCCCCCCTACACTTCTTCCAATCTTCTCCCCGTAATCGCTGAGCGGCGTCTTCTTGAAATAGCGATGATAGATCAAATCGCGGTCAGCTGGCTTGAGTTTCCGCAGGCACTCTTGGAGCGCCAGATGATGATCCGAAATTCCTTCGAGCGTGTCCGCCATCTCCTCGGCAATCACTTCTTCCAGCTCCTCGCAAAATACGAACCGCGACTCTTTGGCCTGCTTGAACCGGTATTTCCTGACCTGAAATCGAGCTATGCTAAAGGCCCAAGCCTTGAAATTCGTCCCCAATTCGAACTCGGAGCGCTTTTCCCAGATAATCGAATTAGCCTCTTGGGCAACATCCTCAGCGGCTCGATCGCCCGGAAGCAACGACTCGATGTACAAGTGAATCGCTGGCTGATGTTGGGTCAGCAGCGAAACGATTGCGGCATCTGGGTCTTTAGAATCCATGGGAAACGGTAGAAACTGGAAGCATATCCCAAAATGACAGGAAAGGTTAACAAAAAATCACCAGAAAATTTCTTCGGAGTTCATAGCCATCCTAGAGGCGGGCAAATTGTTAGGCAGTGCCTCGAATTCGAGCAGGTTGCCTTTGGCACGGCTGATCCTGCACTTGAGCAATGGCGTCACCTCAAATGTAATCGAGCGTAGGAACGGGTTTATCCCGCGATAGGTAACGTTTACCCCTAACATAATCGCGACGTAAAGCCGCTCCTGCAGCCCCAACAAACGGTGAATTAGTCGTTAGTGCGGATATTTTCATGCCTAACCCTCGAGGCGGCGCCATGACGCGCCATTCTATTAATTCCCCTACCCTCACCGATCAGGCCAATTTTTGGCGATGAGCTGGCTCAGACGCTCTCGAATTTCAGCGTGCCCTTCCAACCGGCCCAAATTGTTCATTTCAAGGGGGTCTGAGTCATGATCATAGAGTTCAACTCCCTGCTCTCCTTCATCGCCCCATTCCGTGTATCGCCAACGATCCGTACGGACACTGTAGCCGGGTGCGCCTAGGAATAGCGTTTGCGTGAATGCCGGGCGGTTCCATTCGACTCGAGGGTCTTCTAACAGCGGTCGCAAGCTTACGCCGCTCAGTTCTTCGGGTATGCCGACACCCGCAAAATCCGCGATCGTCGGGTAGATATCCACAAACTCGACCAATCGGGGACAATCCGATTGGCTCGGGTCGATACCGGGAACCCGGAAAATTAATGGAGCTCGAGCAGACTCTTCGTAGAGACTGTTCTTCCGCCACAAGCCATGCTCGCCGAGATGATAACCGTGATCTCCCCAAAGAACGACGATCGTATTGTCCCGCAGACCTAGTCGATCCACCGCTTCCAGGACTCGCCCCACCTGGGCATCGACGAACGTCACACAAGCCTCGTAAGCTAGGATGCATTCCCTGGCCTCTCGTTCAGTCGTGTGGAAGTTCGGCCAATCCGGAGTAGAGCTCAACGCGGCGGACGGAACGGTAGCTCGATAGTTTTCTGGCAATTGCGGCAAGGGCGTTTCCTCGAGATCGTACAAGTCGAAATAGGCTTTCGGAGCGATATAAGGTATGTGTGGACGATAGAAACCCACCGCTAAAAAGAAGGGAGCGTCCCTTAGCTCCTCTAGGAGCTTAATCGATTCGGTGGCGACCTTTCCATCCGTTTGCTCGATGTCCTCTCCCTCCGCTTTCAGGTACCCCATCGTGTCCGCTATTCCGAGCTGAGGCGTGTATATGGTCATCAAGTCCTCATCCGCCCGATCTCTTCCAATCGGATTGACCACCTCGTCCCACGAGCCCGGATCGTCCGACCCACTCGTTCCGATATCGAGCGGAACGCGTTGATGAAAGATCTTCCCGACGCGAGCCACACGGTAACCGTTCCCGCGAAACAACTGCGGAAGCGTCACGGCATTAGGAGCCAGCTCTCGAAACGACATGCGGTTATGCAGCATTCCCGTTTCGCTAGGCCGTAACCCAGTCAGC
>JAYZHU010000195.1:0-5628 GCA_036166175.1 Verrucomicrobiota bacterium
TATCGAGAACTTTATTACGAAGGGGCGCATCCGGCCAAAAGCGCCTTGAGCCTAGAGTCGTGTTGCGAGTTTCCCGGTTTATACACCAGCCAACACACGAAAACCAACCCCACCCCTCTGAAGGTGGGGTATGCCTATTGCAACTCGGATGAATGGAGGGATGCCATGCTTGCGGTAAAAGGACAGCAAGATTTTGGAACCTCCCACTTTACCCAGGTCATAGTAGAGCGAGCATTGCTGAGCGGTCGATTCGATCGGCATCTCTCCGAATTGAGAGCAATCTATCACCGTAAGATGCAGACTCTACATCGTTGCCTAGCGAGCTCGTTGTTGGATCTTGGCTGGAGTTGGGGCATTCCAGAAGGAGGCCTGTACTTATGGTTGAGGTCGCCGAACGGGTTGCCAACGGGCAGCGAATCCGAATTCCACCAGGCTTGTTTGGATAGCGGTGTCTTCTATGTTCCTGGAGACCTATGTTTCGTGAACAGCGCCCAAACTGACTACATTCGAGCCAGTTTCGGGGTGCTGAACGAGAACCAGCTGGTAGAAGCGGCTGAAAGGTTTAACCGAGCGGCCGCGTCGGTAGCCCGAGCGATGGCGAGCTGATATCGCGTGCTGGCTTATTGGTCGCATGACTGCTAACTAGTGGGAGTTGGGTAGTTTAGTGCCCCCTTTAGTTGGTATTCGCGACTATGACTTAATGTTGTGGCGATTACACTTGATAATCGGAATGCGGCCAAGTAGCTACGCGCCTTAATCATGTCGGACTACACGGTAACCCACCTAAAACAGCTAGAGAGCGAAGCGATTTTCGTTCTTCGGGAAACGGCTGCCCAGTTCGAGCGACCAGCTCTCCTCTTTTCTGGAGGTAAGGATTCGATCGTAATGGCGTATCTGGCCAGAAAAGCGTTTTGGCCGGCGAAAATTCCTTTCCCGCTCTTGCATGTCGATACTGGCCACAATTTTACCGAAACGATCGAGTTTCGGGATCGCCTAGTTGAGGAATCCGGAGCGAAATTGGTAGTGGCATCCGTCCAGAAGGCGATAGACGAAGGACGTGTCGTCGAGGAGGAAGGTCTCAATGCCAGTCGCAATGCTCTGCAGATTCAGACTCTGTTAGATTGCTTGGAAGAGGGCCAATACGACGCCGCTCTTGGTGGAGGACGGCGCGATGAAGAAAAAGCTAGGGCGAAAGAACGGTTTTTTTCACATCGGGATGAATTTGGCCAGTGGGACCCGAAAAACCAGAGGCCGGAACTTTGGAATGTCTTTAATGGCAGGATGAGCCCGGGCGAGCACTTCCGTGTTTTCCCGTTGAGCAATTGGACGGAGATGGACGTTTGGCAATACATGAAGGCGGAGGAAATTCCGATTCCCAGTCTGTATTTCGCCCATGAACGGGAAGTGGTCATTCGCAATGGCGCCATTTTGGCCGTTTCCGAATTTGTTCAGCCTAGAGATGGAGAGACTGTGGAGCGAAAGCGTATCCGTTTTCGCACAATGGGTGATGCTACGATCACCGGGGCGTTCGAGTCCGATGCAGACGACATGTCCAAGATCATAGAAGAGGTGGCCGCGGCAAGAGAAACCGAACGCGGCAATCGAGCGGATGACAAGCGAAGCGAAAGCGCTATGGAAGACCGCAAAAAGCAAGGCTACTTTTAATCCTGTATCGGATCGCCAATGACGGATCAAGACAACGCTCAAAGTTACCTGGACATGGACCTCCTTCGATTCACGACTGCGGGATCCGTTGATGATGGGAAATCAACCCTAATTGGCAGATTGCTCTATGATTCGAAAGCGATTTTCGAAGATCAGCTAGAGGCAATCGAAAAAACAAGTGAGCAAAGGGGGGACGAAAACGTGAACCTCGCCTTGTTGACCGATGGACTCCGGGCGGAGCGTGAGCAAGGGATCACCATCGATGTCGCTTACCGCTATTTCGCGACTCCCCGCAGGAAGTTCATCATAGCAGACACGCCGGGCCATATCCAGTACACGAGAAACATGGTTACTGGGGCTTCAACGGCGAACTTGGCGATTATCTTGGTTGACGCTCGCAAGGGCGTAATCGAGCAGACCTGCCGCCATTCCTTCATTGCCGATCTGCTTCGTATCCAGCATGTGGTGATAGCCATCAATAAGATGGACTTGGTCGATTGGAGCGAAGAGCGCTTCCTGGAAATAAAGGACCAATTTCGTCGCTTCGCATCTCGGCTTGATAGCATCGTAGAGGTGATGTTCGTCCCGATCAGCGCTCTCAAGGGTGACAATGTTGTAGAAACCTCGGAGAACATGCCATGGTACAAGGGTCCATCCTTACTGTACCATTTGGAAACAGTTTATATCGGTTCGGAGGAGAACCATGTTTCGGCTCGTTTCCCGGTGCAATGGGTTATTAGGCCTCACAGCGACGAGCATCACGATTTTCGCGGCTATGCTGGTCGCGTGGCTGGAGGCGTCTTCAAGCCCGGTGACGAAGTGGTGGTCCAGCCATCCGGTTTTAATGCAGTGATAAAGGCGGTCCACACGATGGATGGGGAGTTGAAGGAAGTTTTCGCTCCGCTGAGCGCTGCCATAACCTTGGATCGAGAGATCGATATCAGCCGTGGCGATATGATCGCGAAACCAAATAATCCTCCGAGCGTAGGACAGGATATAGAGGCGATGATTTGCTGGTTCAGTGAAAAGCCGCTCAGCAGCCGAGGGAAGTTCATCCTTAGGCACTCGACCAAGGATACCAAGGCGGTGATTCGCGACATCAAGTACAAGGTGGACATTAACACGCTCCACAAGATCGAGGATGACCTCGAGTTCCGCCTTAACGATATCGGACGCATTTCTTTGAGGACAGCGGCCCCGCTTTGCTACGACCCCTATAAAATGAATCGCTCTACGGGATCATTTATTTTGGTGGATCCGTTCACGAACGAGACGATGGGCGCTGCGATGATTATCTGATCAGCCAAGCGGTTCGCTTCCTCTCAGGCGGCTTGGGGGATTGGATTAGGCAACATCCTTGTTTACGAAAGCTTTACAAGTTGGGCTGTTAGCGTGAATTTGGGTTGATGATTCCTGCTGAAGAGTCGCCATTGTCCATCGAGGAAATGGCCTCGCGATTGAAATGTTCGCGAGGTTGGGTTCAGTTATCGGTGGACGCAGGTTGTCCACGGGATGAGGAAGGCCGGATAAGCGTTCGAGACTTCATGCTGTTCCAGCTGTCGAATATCCACCGAATTCGCCAAATCGCCGGTCTGGAGCCGATAGAGACTCGAGGCAACGAAGAGGATTTGAGGCCCAACGTGAAAGCGATTTTGTCGACTCAGCTCGAGTGGTTGCAGGCTCGGTCGACGAAGGACAATGTTAAGCAAGCGGCTCGAATGGTGCACCAGAAGATACAGAAGATCGAAGATCGCTCTTAGTCATTGAAAAGGACTCTCTGATCCAAAGGAATTACCATCCGTAAGCCGTTTGGCATCACGGATTTGATCGGGAAAATTGACTAAACCGTAACGGTTTTGAAGTTGTCTCTCCCGATATCTTGGACTTCTTTAGTTTTGGCTGAGTGAAGCTGAGACATTCCATGGATAAAAAAGTGATTGCCGTAGTAATGGGTGGAGGACGTGGATCGCGCCTCCATCCCCTGACAAGAGAACGTTGTAAGCCAGCTGTGCCGCTGGCTGGCAAGTATCGCTTGGTGGACATACCGATCAGCAATTGCCTGAATTCGGAAATCAACCGCATCTACTTGCTTACTCAATTCAACACCGCGTCTCTGCATCGTCATATTCAAGATACATATCGGTTCGATCCTTATGGTGGTGGCCGAGTGGACATCCTATCTGCCGAACAGACTGAGAAAGGCGATAACTGGTATCAGGGAACGGCGGATGCGGTTCGCCAGAATATTCATCATTTTGCCGGCGTTGATTACGATTACGTTCTGATATTGTCGGGCGACCAGTTGTACCGGATGGATTTCAGACAGATTATTGCCCAGCACATTGAATCGGAGGCGGATGTTACGGTTTCGGCAATACCGTTTCCCGTCTCTCAAGTCGAAGGTCTTGGGTTAATGCGGGTTGCCGATGATTTACAGATTCAAGAATTTGTGGAGAAGCCGACCGATCCGGAGGTGATCGATGGCCTAGCTATCTCGGACTCCATCGAGGCCAGCTTGAAAAAGAATTCCGGTGGCGAAAAGCGCTGCTTAGCCTCGATGGGTATCTATGTCTTCAAGAGGGAAACCATGGTCGAAGCGTTGAACAGCAGCGCCACGGATTTCGGTAAGGAAGTAATTCCGGGCCTCTTGAATAGTAGAAAATTGGGGGCTTATGTTTTTGAAGGCTATTGGGAAGATATCGGTACGGTGAAAGCATTTTTCGAGGCCAACCTGCAGTTGGCGGATCCCGTTCCTAAGTTTAACTTCTTCTCCCAAGGCAATCCAATCTATTCGAGAGCCCGTTATCTTCCGGCCAGCAAAATCAATCGCTGTTCGATAAACCACGTAATCGTTGGCGACGGCTGTATCATCACGGATTCCTATCTGAAGCGTTGCGTAATCGGAATCAGGTCCACTTTGAGGGAGGGGGCTCGATTGGAAAACGTGGTCATGATGGGATCCGACACATTTGAGAGCGAAGCTGATCGAGCGAGGAATCGGGAGCAAGGGATTCCAGATATCGGAGTCGGCATGAACTGCGAAATAAAGAATGCCATCGTCGATAAAGGCGCTCGCATTGGAGACAACGCTAGGCTGAGCCCGGATGGGAAACTGGATGGGTATTCGAAAGATGGAATCTTTGTTCGTGATGGTATTATTTGCGTTACCAAAAATACTGTTGTCCCTGCAAACACCGTAGTCTAAAATCATAGCCATGAATCGGCTTTTCGTTTGTATCGACGGCTCGCAATACGGCATTTCTTGTTCGCGATATGCCGCTTGGATCGCCTCGCGTATCGACATAGAGATCGAGGTTGTCTATGTCACGGATCTCCGTCAGTTCGAAGTGCCGTTTGTAGCCGACTTGAGTGGAAGTCTGGGGCTGCAGCCGTTTCAGGCGGTCATGGGGCAGCTTCAGGAACTAGAGAAGAAGAAGGCCGAGGTCACCTTGGGGCAGGCAGCCAAGTTGATTGAGGAAAATGGATACAGTCGATCGATCAAAAAGACCCACAAGACAGGATTACTGGTTGATAGCCTCAAGGAGCTCGAAGAAGAAGCGGACATGATTTTGCTGGGCAAGCGAGGAGAGAATGCCAACTTCGCTACCGAGCATTTGGGCTCAACCATGGAACGGGTAGCGAGGGCTGCGACAAAGCCTTGTTTTGTGGCCTCGAGGGATTTTAAGCCGATCAAGAGAGCGCTGATTTCCTATGACGATTCAGAAAGTTGCCGAAAAGCGGTACAACTCGTCAAAAGCTCTCTTATTTTCAAGGGTATCGAAGTCCATGTAGTTACGGTGAGTCCAAATGAGAAAGAGGAAGATCGTCTGAAACGCTTGCAAAGCGCGGAATCCGAATTGCAGGGCTCTGTAGAATCGTTGAATTGCCATATGCTTCATGGAGAAACGGCCACGCAAGTAGTTGAATACGTGAAAGACCAGGAAATCGACTTGCTGCTCATGG
>JAYZHU010000196.1:0-5068 GCA_036166175.1 Verrucomicrobiota bacterium
TGGCTCCTTTATCGAGCGCTTCTCCCGCCGCATCGTCTATCGTTTCCCCGATCAGCTCTATCGATCGGTCTTCATCGATATGGGCCAAGAGCGTATTTCCACCCGAAACGATTAAGGAAAGATGGGGCAACATTCGATCGAGCTCAGCATCAAAACCGCTAGGGCTGGCTGCGTGGGTCTCGATAAAAACGGACTGGGCGTGGGCTCTCAAATGGTTCACGGCGTAAACTGGGGCGTTAAGAGACATGGACAATGCGTTGCCCACCGCTACACCCATCGCCAAACAACCCGCCAACCCGGGTCCGGCTGTCACGACGATTTCGTCGATTTCCGCGAAGCTGTACTGATTGCGAAGCTCTTTTAATAGTGGGGCGAAATTCGACAAATGCTCTCTACTTGCCAACTCAGGCACAACTCCGCCGTATTCAGCATGCAAAGTCACCTGGCTACTGACCCATTCGCCCACGATTCCTTTAGAACGATCGAGCAGCGCCAACGCTGATTCGTCGCAAGAACTTTCTATACCGAGGATCATACTAGGACTGGGCGACAATTGCCTTGAGCAAGTCCACGGCCTTTATAAGCTGCTTGTCCTCAGTGGGTTCGAACTCGAATTGCTCTACGAATTCCTCCGTCGGCATGGTCTTCAGCCGACTCCGTTGAATTGTGAGATTGGCCTCTTCGTGAGGCGATATTTCAACGACGATATCCGGTTCCACGCCCCTCTTATGAATCACATAGCCACCCGGGGTGTAGTATTTGGCGGTAGTCAGTTTCAAACCGGAAGCGGAGCCCAATGGCAATATACTCTGGACAGACCCTTTGCCGAAAGTCTTATCGCCGACCAGCTTTGCTCGACCGGAGTCCTTCAAGGCTCCTGCTACGATTTCCGAAGCGCTCGCGGAACCTGGATTTATGAGTACCGCCAAAGGAAATTCATGGTACTGACCACGGTTCACAGCTCGCCATTCCTCCGACATCGAATCATGACGCCCTTTTGTGGATACGATCAACTCTCCGTGGGGAAGAAATTGGCTAGCCACTTCCACAGCCGAATCAAGCAATCCCCCAGGGTTGTTCCGCAAGTCGATTATCAAAGCCTGCATCCCTCTCTCCAAGAGCAAATCTACTGATTCAGAAAGCTCCTCCCCCGTTCTCCTGCCAAACTGGGAGATCCGCAAGTAGCCTATTCCTTCATTAAGAATCTCGGCCCCATGGACATTATCCACTTCTATGAGCTCCCGAATAATCTCAAGTTTCAGTCGGTCCGTCTCAGCCTCCCTGACCACCGAAATCGCCACTTTAGTACCCGGACGCCCTTTTAGTTTGGCAACGGATTCCATAAAGCCCAGACCCTTCAGACTCTCACCGTCGACCTCTACGATTCGGTCCCCCCGCAGAAGGCCGGCTCGCTCTCCAGGAGTGCCTTCGAGTGGGGCCACCACCGTGACATACTCATCCCGCATCTCTACTTGCACCCCTATACCTCCGAACTCTTGGCTCGTTTCTTCGTCCAACCGTTTCAGGCGCTCGAAATCGAGGTATTCCGAGTAAGGATCCAATTGGGAAATCATCCCTTCCATGGCCGATTCGGTCAGGACCCCTATTTCGGAAGCATCGCCATCGACATGATAGGCGTTAATGAACTCAAGGGCCTTCTTTAGTTCCGAAGCGCTCTCGCGAGCCTCCAAGTAGTTTCCGATACCACCCTGACGCGATAAGTCGTCAAGGAAGCGATACCCCAACGCCAACGATAGTGCTGCGACGATAATCAGTACTGTTCTTTTAGCCAGCTCCATTTCTGTAAATTGCCCCTTGCCTAAAGAGTCCAATCAATCCTTTTGATCAACTTCCCAGTCGATTCGCATAACAACGAGAGTCAAAAACATAAATGGAATTCAGACCCATAGAATCATTGGAGGTTAGGTCCATTTTCGAAAATGCATGCGACACCAAGGGTTCAATTGGATTCAAAAGATTCATCGAGATAGCCCTATATCACCCTAAGATCGGCTACTATCGATCAGATCGGCCACGAGTTGGTAAAAGCCGGGAGTCCGACTTCTTCACCGCCAACAGCCTCAAGTCCGCGTTTGCCCCAATTATTCTGGAAGCCTCAATAAGCTTGGCTAAAGCCATTTCGCTACCCCCAAATGAACTCGCCTGGATTGAAATTGGGCCCGAACCGGGCAATCAGCTATTTAGCGATATCGAAACCCCATTTCGAACAATCACCTCAATCGCTTTGGGTGAATCCTTGCAAATCGAGGGGCCAGCAATCGTTTTCTCCAACGAAGTGTTTGATGCCCAACCATTTTCGAGCGTCATCTTTCGCCAAGGCTGCTGGCTAGAAAAACGAGTTGAAGTGAGTAATGAAGGAATCCGCGCCATCGAGTGCCAGCCCCAGTCCGACGACATATTGGACAGATTGCCGGATCTTCCCCATTCAGCCTCGGAGGGCTATAACATTGATCTGCCAACCGGAGCGACCACTTTGCTAGAAGACATCGCCGGGCTCGATTGGCAAGGCGTCTTTCTCGCGTTCGATTACGGGAAAACTTGGCAAAGCTTGGCATTCGACACCGCCCAAGGAACGGGACGAGCCTATTGCTCGCACCAACAACATAGCGACCTTCTGGACAGGATAGGACAACAAGACATCACCTGCCATATCTGCTGGGATTGGCTAATCCATAAATTGGAAAAACATGGCTTCAAATCGATTGATTTGCAGAGCCAAGAATCGTTCATACTACGAGGAGCCCCCAAGTTCTTGAAACGGGCTTTCGAGGGAGGCAACGATCAAATGGGACCCCTGCGACAGCTTGTCCATCCAGCTATGATGGGCCAAAAGTTCCAGGCTCTCAGCGCCATACGCACGGCCTAGATCTGCGCGAAGAATTCACAGCCCAATTTTTGGAAAAAACTGCTTGCCAAGCTAGGAGCCCTCCCCTTTCTTCCACCGTTCTCATTCAATTTCAGTCATGGCTAAAATTTGCGCAATTACCGGTAAACGCCCCACCACAGGCAGTAGAATTAACCGCAAGGGACAATCCAAGAAAAGCGGCGGTATCGGAACGCATGTCACTAAAGCCACGACACGCAAATTCCGTCCCAACGTTCAGCGCATTAAAGTACGCCTGCCCTCCGGGCAAGTTAAGCGCATGTGGGTAAGCGTCAAAGCGATCAAGGCCGGACTGATAGAGAAAGCCTAACGCAGCATTAAAAAACAGCATCTCGAAGCCGCGTCCTGAATGAACATGGGATCACGGCTTTTTATTTGCTCGCCCGCTAAATAGTAGCGGTCCAGGCACAAACAGATCCGATACGCTCTGGCGTTTTTGGACCACTGATGCAATCGGATATACACTGAAATTCCGCTGCTGAACCTACAAAGCATCAGCGTTTATCGGTGGTACGAGCGATATCCTATCGATTTGCAACTTGTGAAGTCTTCATATCGAACTCGAAACGAAACAGTGGCGTTGAACCAGAGTAGCCAGAGCCGTGCGGCATGCTCTCGAGGGGGCAAGTAGAGCAGTTCTTTCAAAAAATCAGGTTATCTCCGGCAATTTGCCTAGATCCGCGAACACTGCCTAAATCTGGAAATCAACGTCACCCGACGGCTCATGCAATCCGCACTCGCGCTTTACGCCGCCAAATCGGGTATCGGCTTCGCTCATGCCATGCTCCAACTTGGAAGTGCTGTGCCAATCTCCCAGAGAAACGTAGCCCATGTCCCATAGCGGGTGGTGCTCCAAGCCATTCTCGGTCATGTACTTATGCATGGTCCGACTGTCCCAATCCAAAATCGGATAGACCTTGGTTATTTGATTCTGGTTTTCGACTACCGGCCGACTCGAACGAGACTCGCCCTGACTGCGTCGCAGGCCGGCTAACCAAGCCTTGGCCCCAAGCTCCTTGACTGCCCGAGCCATCGGTTCGACCTTATTCATCATATTATACTGCTTAAGCCCATCCACCCCGCTTTCCCAAAGGCGCCCATGGATGGCTTCTTGCTCCGCAGCGGAGGACAGAGCTCGATACTTCTTGAGGTTGAGGTTTAGCTTCTCCGTCAACTCATCAGCAAAACGGTAGGTCTCGGGAAACAAGTAGCCCGTATCGATGAAAACCACCGGGATATCGGGAATCACCAGAGTCACCAAGTGCAACATAACCGCCGAATGCGTGCCGAAACTCGTCGTCATGATCAAATCATCCCCGAACATTTCTGCCGACCACTCCACACGTTCCTGTGGCGTAGCCGACTCCAAATCCCTGTTCAACAATGGGTTTTCTTTCAATTCCGCGGTCATCTCGACTTAATCCACATTAAAACCATCTGATTATAGTTATTAAAATCTATATAAAGTAACGGTCCTGTCAAGGGACCGATGGAATGTAAGTTTGCTCAATTAACAAACCGACCCAAAGCGCATCGCCCAAACTAGCAAATCCCAGCCTAACTCGATCCGCCGAGCACGACGCTGTGCAGGGCATGCAAAAGCCCTCCCCCGAAAATCAGTCTGTTTGAGAACGTTCTAGCGCTTGCTTTAGAAATCAACTCAATACCACCGCCTCGCGGCTAATGAAGGAAACTTGCTCTTAATAGGCCAATCCGTAACCACACCGATAGGGGCGAATACTTCGCTGATAAAATCATTGTTGCCTCCTCTACGAGCTCAAGACCAGCCGAACGATTGTTCGACATCCACTAAGGTAACAACAAACTCTACCTTTTTATTCCAAACTGTTTCTTCCGGAGGAAGACCGTCGGTTGGTCCTCCCGATAGTCTGCGATCCGGAAATCCATACTCCAACGGAATTCCAGATCCCTCATCTTCCAAAACCACCCGCAACTTGATTTGGGTCTACGACAAAATCTCTGACCGAACAAGTCGGCTTACAATGGGAGCTCTTGCGACCTTAACCGCGACTGCCAATCCAATCAGGCGACGATCGTCTGGCGCGTAGGTCGGCTTTTCGTCAATCGGCGAACATTGAAGGTCCTCATGAAAAGTGAAAAACGCCATATTGCCGTCCACGCTTGGCGTCATCATGATAGGGT
>JAYZHU010000197.1:0-7393 GCA_036166175.1 Verrucomicrobiota bacterium
GACACTACTGGAGAGGCCCAAAATAAGCCGTTCTACGATGGCATCACCTTTCACCGGATTATCGAAAATTTCGTCATTCAAGCCGGTTCTCCCAACGGAACTGGAAGCGATGGCCCCGGATACTCGTTTGCCGATGAGATCGAAAGCGATTTAAAGCACAACGCTAAGGGTGTTCTTTCGATGGCTAATGCTGGCCCCAACACGAACGGCAGCCAATTCTTCGTAACGCTTTCCTCGGAAACGGCCACTCACTTGGATGGCCGACACGCCGTATTCGGACTTGTCGTGGATGGAATAGAGGTTGTCGATGCCATTGGTTTGGCGCCCACCGGCGCGAATGGAGCTCCCACAGATCCCATAACCATCAACTCGGCGACCATTCTCCGGGTCGGAGAAGCAGCGGAAGCATTTTCACCTGCCAGCTTCTTACGCCCTTTCGAAGTCGAGGTTGAGCCCAAAATCGACATTGGCGACGACGGATCCGCTAGCGTAACCTTTCCCCGAACTGAGACTCGAGACTACTTCTTCTACCAGACTTCCGATTTTCAAGACGTGAAAGGTCCCACGCGCCTCCTTTGGTCTCCGGCAACACCCGATTCGATTGAACATGTTTTCGAGCTTCCCGAAAGCGGAGATGAACCCGTATTTTACTATTATTCAGAATTGGGGCTTCCTTGGCCAGAGTCGAATCCTGGCTTTAAAGTTAATTTCGAATTGCCCACAGAATCCGGTTTCGGTTCTCACACGGTTATCTTGGGAGAAGATTTCGCTGGAAGATTCACATCGGGATTCAATCCAGATGAACCCTTGGATTGCGAATACGGTTGGTACGACCTAGGGGATAGGATTCAGATGTATTTCTTCTTCCCCTTTGAATCCTGGTATGAGGTTCAAATACATTTGGGCAAAGACGGCTTGGAAGAGGACACCGCTTTCATGACCGTAAACGATCCTTTTTTCAACCAGGACTTTTCCCATACGGGAGCCTTTTCCTTCACTCCAACAGAGACACCTTAACCGTTATTTTGGGCAAGGATAGATCGAGCTAGGCCCGATCTATCAACCCTCGTAACGGTTTTCTTGATGAGCACCTGCTATCGGGTCTAATGAAGGGAAAAACTGCCTCTTTGTCAGATCATGAAAAGGTCCATCGAAGCTCTCAAAGAACTCAATCTGCCAGCCACGGACAACAAAACGGCTTCTGAAAAGCGTTTCTCGGACGGCGGATAATATCGTATTGAAATCCCCATTACGGAAACCCCTGGAACATTCCAGGCCCTACACGAAGAGGCCGACCAAATCGGCTGCCCCATTCATCGTATTAGTCAGGGAAGCGGGATTCAGATGCTTAGCGCTGCTCAAATTCGATCGTTTGTCCAGATCGGCTCGGAGCGAAATGTCGAGGTCTGTCTTTTCACCACCCCTCGGGCCAACTTCGATACTGGCGGCCTTTGGAATGCTCACGCTGGAAAGCTTATCCACTGGCCAATTCGGGGCGCTGATCAGATTCGCTACAGCCTCGATGACATATTTCGGGCCTGCGATCTTGGGATCCGTTCGGTTTTATTATCCGATTATGGCCTCATCGAGGTAGTGGGAAAACTTAGAGACAGTGGAAAGCTCCCGTGGAATTTGATCATCAAGTCTTCAGCTATCCTGGCTCCCGCCATTCCCGCTTCCTGCTCGCTACTCGAGCGCCTAGGAGCCGACACTATAAATGTGTCCACTGACTTTTCCACTGCCCAAATTGGCGCCATTCGAGAGGCCACCCAAGCCCCGCTCGACATCTATGTGGAATCTCCTGACGGCATCGGCGGATTCGTTCGTCATTTTGAAACGCCCGAATTGATTGAGCACTGTTCTTCGATCTACATAAAGCTAGGGCTAAGAAATTCAGCGGACATCTATCCCTACGGCAGGCATATGAAATCGCTGGCTCTAAGACTGTCGCTGGAACGCGTACGACGCAGTAAACTGGTATACGATCTCATCCAGCGAGAATACCCAGATGCTCAAATGTCAAAAGCGGGTTTGAAATTCGAAGATCTCGGCGTGCCCGAGATCTAGGAGAACGGCTAATATTGCTGCGTAGGAGCGGGTTTATCCCGCGATTTTTACTTCGGACTGTTCGCCAATACTCTCAATCGCGGGATAAACCCGCTCCTAAAATTTAGATAATCGAATGGAACCCGGCAGCGAAACGCTATTGCATTCCCACCCTCTCGAGATCAATCTTCGATGTTTATTCCATTCAACGAGAGCCGCATTTTCATTCCAGCATCCCCCGCCTAATTACGATTCACAATATGCCAACTGAAGACCTTGTCATAGTCGCCGGCCGATCTATCATCGGTTTCTCCAATGCCAATCAGGGAACCGACTCAACACGAGCGGTTGATCCATCAACCGGGCAGGAACTCGATCCTCCGATTTTCAGTGCTACTAGCGAAGAAGTCGAACAGGCCGCTCGCTTGGGCGAGCATGCATTTCTTGAATACAGCCAAAAAAGCGGCAAAGAGCGAGCCTGCTTCCTCCGTGAGATCGCCGATCAAATCGATAATCTAGGCGATGTGCTAACGCGGCGAGCCATGCAAGAAACCGGATTGCCGGAAGCCCGCATCAAGGGGGAAACTGCCCGCACAACCGGTCAATTGAGACTCTTCGCCAGTCTCGTTGAGGAGGGCTCTTGGGTTCAGGCCAGAATCGATACAGCCATTCCTGATCGCCAGCCGCTTCCCAAGCCCGACGTTCGCTCGATGCAACGCCCATTGGGACCCGTAGTAGTTTTCGCTGCCAGCAATTTTCCATTGGCGTTCTCTACAGCCGGGGGTGATACAGCCTCAGCGTTGGCGGCCGGTTGCCCCGTAATCGTCAAGGCCCACTCCTCTCATCCGGGTACTGCCGAATACATTGGTCAAGCAGTCCGGGCTGCAGCGGAAAAGACGGGGATGCCTGACGGGGTTTTCAGCCTTCTCTTCGGGGGCGGGAGAACTGTCGGCTCGGCCTTAGTATCGCATCCAGCCGTCAAAGCCGTTGGCTTCACGGGTTCCACTGCGGGCGGTACCGCGCTGATGAAAATCGCTTCAGAGCGACCTGAGCCAATTCCAGTTTATGCCGAAATGGGCAGCGTAAACCCCGTTGTGCTACTTCCCAAAGCCATCGAAGGGAATATCGACTCTATAGCCAGCGGTCTGCATGTATCCGCTACCACGGGTGTCGGCCAATTTTGCACCAATCCGGGAATTATTCTCGTCGAAAAGGGCGAAATCGGTGATCAATTCGTCCAGGCTTTCGCGGATCAGATGAGGGGGACTTCCGACCAAGTTATGCTGAACGCCTCGATACGGACCGCTTATGCGTCACGCGTTGAAAAACTGGATGCCAAAAAGCGAGTTGAAACAATGGTTTCCGGATCGTCCGACTCAAGCAATCCGGCCTGCCTGGGATCGACGGCAGTATTCGCCACTGAAGCCGATGCATTCCTGGAAGACGATTCGCTCAGCGAGGAGATCTTTGGCCCCGGAACGACTATCGTCCGATGGTCCAACAAATCCGAGCTCTTGCAGCTCCTTGAGAAATTCGAAGGCCAGCTCACGGGAACCATCCACGCAACAGACGACGATCTTGCCGATTTCTCGGAAGTCATTGCTATTCTTGAACGCAAAGTCGGTCGCATAGTTTACAACGGATTTCCTACCGGCGTCGAAGTTTGCCATTCAATGGTTCACGGGGGACCCTTCCCGGCTACTTCCGATGGTCGAAGCACGTCGGTTGGAACGCACGCCATAACTCGATTCACACGCCTGATCGCTTACCAAGCGAGCCCTCAAAATCGATTGCCCGACGAGTTGAAGGACGATAATCCTCTAGGCATTCATCGCCTCGTTAACGGAGCCCAAGAATAGATCCCGTCCAATTCTGGGCGATAGGGGGAATCCGCTTCAAGAGTCAATTGACAGAGCGGAGCAGTCTATCGTAGTTCTGTTTTCCCCTGTTCAGCGATTCGCGACCTATCGGGGACCATCAGACTTGCCGTTTTAATGAACCAGTTCCGCAAATCGTCTAAGAACGTATAAAAAAGCGGGACTACGATAAGTGTTAGAAATGTAGATACAAGCAATCCGCCAATAATCACCCTACCCATAGGAGCGTAGGACATATCCATTACCTTCGAACCCCCAATGGCTATGGGCACCATGCCGAAAATCGTGGTCAGGGAAGTAATCCAGATGGGCCGGAACCGACGTTTGCTCGCCTCAATCAACGCTTCGTTTCTCGAGAGCCCTTGCTTCATGAGTCGTTGAGACAAGTCAACTAGAACGATTCCATTGTTCACTACGATGCCGATCAGGATCATCGCCCCAACACTCGCCATTCGTTCAAAGGCTGTGTCTGAAGCAACCAGCATCCATACAACGCCTACACCAGCTATGGGAACGGTTCCTATGACCGCGAGCGGCAGTACAAAAGATTCAAAGAGAATACCCATCAGGAACAGGACAAAGACGAATATCATGATAAGGGCGAAGCGAACCTCTTGATTCTCTTTGTCCATTTGATAATAACTAGTACCACGATCCCAGCGGTATCCACGAGGCATCTCAAAACCTTCCATCAAAGACTCTATCTGAGCATCCGTCCTTCGAACGTCATCTGTCTCCATCAATGCCCGAATACGCATAGAGGTCTTTCGATCATCTCGCCGTATGTAGCGAGCCGCATCTCGAAAATCCAATTCAGATATCGACTCCAATGGCACTTCATTGCCGCTATCAGACATGAACGTCAGCCGGCTTAAGGCCTCTAAGGTCTCGCGGTCTTTCTCTTGTAATCGAGCCTCAATATTAATGTCTCGTCGACCATCCTGATAGAAGCGGCCGACGCTCGAGCCGCGCATTGCATAAGAGATGCTATTGGAAACATCCCGAGTGCTAATTCCCATTTGCTGGGCTTGCTCCCGATCTAGCTCGACATTCAATTCCTGATTGTTTTCTTCCAGCTCCAAATCAAGCCCTACTAACTCCTTGATGGTAGAAATTCGCCTGACAACTTCTTCGCCAAGCTGATAAAGCGTTTCCGTGTCGTCGCCATAAAGCATTAGATAGAATGACCGGGTGGAATCGCCTGAACTGCTATGGCTATAGCGCATCCTCAACCCGGGCGGCAACTCCAGCCGCTCCCCAATATCCCGCATGATATCTCCACGGCTCATCGGTTCCTCTGGACCCCTTCCAACCTTTTCGAGAAACCAACTCGTAGCCACTTGTTGCCAATTCAAGGTTTCCTGGGCCATGTTCAGGTAGACGTACATGGACGCGTTACTGAAGTAGGAAGTATAGCTATCAAACTGGTACCGATCCCTGTTGTCTTCAATGAATGTTTCCACGTAGTCGACCCATTCGGCGACTTCCTCTTTCTTGATTCCCGCCGGCAATTCAAACCTAAGCGATATCCTGCCCGAACTACTGCTTCGATCTCGGGTTTCAATCCAGTCATAAATTATAGGATACAATGAACCTCCAACAATCGCTAATAGAATGAATGTGGCGAGGGCCCTATCTTTGAGCGTCCGGTCCAACATGACTTGATAAAATCGGCTAACACGCCCTTCCCTTTTCGATCTGCGTTTCTTAACAGCCTTTGCGAAAAAGATCTTGGAAGCCAATGGGATAACCATCAATGCGATTGTCAATGAAGCCGCCAAAGCTGAAACGACAGGGATACCAATGCGATGGAAATAGAATCGTATTTCCCCGCCCGACTCCATCAAAAGCAACGGAAGGAAAACGACCATAGTTGTCATCGTAGACATGGTTATGGCCAAGGAAATCTCGCTCGCCCCCTTGAGAGCGCCTTCCTTTGGGCCTAGCCCCATTTCTCGTTTGGAGTGGATGTTCTCGACCATAACAATCGCATTGTCGACGACTAGACCTATGGAAATCAGCAGGCCCATCATCGTGAGGATATTCAACGTCCAGCCCATAAAATAGAGCACGGTCACCGAACATAAAAGAGAAAGAGGAATAGCTAACGTAATTGTTAATGTGATGCGCAGAGAACGCAAAAAGCAAATTAAGACGATAAACGAGAAGAGGCCTCCCCAAAGAGCCGACATCTTAAGGTTGTTCATCGACTCCAGGATGTATTTACCCTGATCTTTAAATACAAGGAACTGGATGCCATCCCACCGCCTGGAATTCTCGAAGCGTTCGAAAACCCGGTTAACGGCCTTGCTTATCTCGACGATATTCGCGTTGCCCGACCGCATGATCTCGACGCCGTAGGACTTCCCGCCGTTCAGCCTCCACGTGCTGTAATTCTCCAGGGTACTTATGTAGACCTCTCCGAGATCCTTTAGCCTTACGCCTTTTTCCCTGTCGACAATATAATCTTGCAGTTGGCTGATATCCTCTATGCGACCAACCGATCTCACCATATACTCTTGCCCACCTTCCATCACTCTGCCGGCGCTCAGATTCAGGTTCTGGTCGCGAAGGTTTCTGGACAGCTCATAGACATCGATATTGTGGGCCTTCAGCTTTTCTTGGTCCAATGAGATTCGAACTTCACGGTTGGCGTCCCCTTTAATATCCACATCGCCAACACCATCAATCCGTTGCAGGGCGGGCTCGATATACCGCTCAATAAAGTAATCTGGATTATCGATATTCGGTCCTAGCGTAATGGCGGAAAACAATATGGGCTCATCATCTTCGTCGTATGTGTAAACACGGATCTCTTCCACTTCTTCCGGCAACTCCGGCAGTACGCGATCCATACGATCCTTGATATCATCGTAAGCCCGGTCCATGTCGACGCTGTTATGGAAATAGACATAGGCCCGTCCTGAAGTTGAATACGCTCTAGTGTGAATACGCTCTATACCGGTAATCGTTCCAAGTATATCTTCGATTGGCTCGACTACTTTCTCCAAGGTGTCCAAGGGGGTCGAATTTTCATAGTCCGCCCGAACCATCAACCGCTTTGATTCTAACCCTCCAGGAAACCACTCTATCCCAATTTTATTGTAGGCGATTGCTCCCAATACGAATACCAGCAATAGTCCCATCATTACCGTTACTGGGCGATTCACGGAAATTGATGGAAGTAGACTGCTCTGGTTCTCTGGCATATCTATTTAAACTTCCGCCAACCTTCCCGATTCCTCAACCTCGGTATCGGCTTCCACCTCGATCTTTTTTCGATCCACGAGCAGGTAGACAGAGGGAATGACGACCAAGGTGAGGAAGGTCGAAGACGTCAGTCCGAAGATTACCGTTATGGCCAAGGGAACCCGCATCTCCGAACCTTCCCCTAGACCTAGGGCCATTGGAATCAAACCCAGCACGGTTGTCATTGTGGTCATGAGAATCGGACGAAAACGGGCCATGCA
>JAYZHU010000198.1:0-9319 GCA_036166175.1 Verrucomicrobiota bacterium
TATCACCCAGAAGAAGCTGATCACAAGACCAGGCCAAAGCATATCGGTCATTCGATAGTAGCCTTTTGAATACGTAATCAGGGCCACGGCATCCAGTGGAAGCAGGAAAGCGCAAGAGGCCGTAAAGATCACTGGAAGAGCCAGCAGCATCGGCGGTTGCCCGAGGGCGACAGCCAAGGCGACGATTGGCGGTATCATAACCGCATTCACAACCGGCCCAATGGGTACGACGAGGTGTATCAGAACCGTAAAGGCGCCGATGCCCAAAATCAGCCAAAGGGTGCTGATGCCGCCCAACCCATCGAAAATAGAAGACACCACCCAGGTGGCGAGGCCGGTATCCCTGCTGGCCAACCCTATCGATGTGACTCCGCCGATCATGAGGAGTATTTCCCAGCCGATTGAGCGCGAGGCCTCTTCCCAGCTCAATACGCCGATACCAGGGAGGAACAGGGCTATGCCCCCAATCAGGGCGATCACTGTAACATCGAGCGCCTGCGGATACCAGTTGCTCATTATCCAGAGAGTAATGACAATTCCGAAAAGCGCCATGACCTTTATTTCGCTTTGGCTAAAAGGGCGCTTTTTGGCACCGCTTTCCCCGGCGCTAATCTGTATATCAGAAATTTCTGGCGGGTAGAAGCGTACGAGCGTATACCAAGCTATAGGAATGAGAAGGATCACCATGGGCATGCCTATGGCCATCCACTTCAGAAAGGGCACTTCGCCGCCACCGAGGTCGGATAGCATGACAAGCCCCATGATATTGATCGAGCTACCAGCCGGGGTACCAATCCCTCCGATGAGAGCGGCGATGGAGATTCCCATCATCAGGACTTTTCCGAAATTCGAGGAGCCGGGTTGAAGATTTTCCCGTTGGAAGATTCCTATGGCCAAAGCCATCCAAATGGCGCAGGCGGGAACGTCGGACATGACCGTCGACATGGTTGCCGTACCCACCATGAAGGCTAATACCACTTTGCGCGTATCGGTTCCAGACTTGGCCAAAAGCCAGTGGGCGAAACGGTTGTCCAATCCGGTTTGCCTGACCACTGCGGCAAACAGGAACATAGCCAGCACGAAAAAGAAAACCGGGCTGATGAAGTTGTTTGTGGCTTGTCGAATCGTTGCTGCCCCGACTAAAGCCTGCCCCGCGACTGCCAGAATGGAAGTGACCGGTATGGGCAGGGCTTCGGTGACCCACAAAATCAGGCAGGCGATCGATAAAGCCAGCAGTCGATGCCCTTCTGTAGTCAGGGAATCGGAAACGGGCAAAACCAGGACCGCGCAAAATGCCACCAGGGCGACGATACAGCCTCTAATTGGATTGTTGGATTTTTGCAAAAACCAGGCGTCGGTGATCGTGGGCTTTGTATCGTCAGGTTCGCTCATAACTTAGGGGACGCTTCCATTGAGGAGGGGGTGAAAAGGCCGTATGAGATCGAATTTAGGCGATCTGGGCGATTCAAAATTTAGATGCCGACCAGCATGGCGCAAATCTCCATTGCCCTTAAACTCGGGCATCGTTTTAGTTTGGGATTATCCCACTTCCTTTTTCTGAGGAAGGGGTTACCGACAAAATGAAAGCAGCGAATTATTTAGAAAAAGGCCGCCTGGGAGTGGATGAAAGCGTTCCCGTTTCTCCGGGCCCGGATGAAGTGCGCGTGGATGTGGGCTACTGTGGAATATGCGGTACCGATATGCATATCTATCAGGGCCATATGGATGCTAGGGTGGAAACGCCGCTGACGATTGGGCACGAAGTTTCGGGAACGGTAGCGGAGTTGGGCAATGCCGTCTCGTCGGTTGCGGTGGGCGATCGGGTAGCCGTCAGGCCATTGAAGTTCGGGGAAGCCCATCCCTTCGACAAGGGCAACACTCATGTGGGAAAGAATCTGAAATTCATTGGAATCGATGCGCCGGGCGGGATGCAGTATTCGTGGACTGTGCCCTCCTACACCTTGCACAAGCTGCCTGATAACGTGTCCCTCGAGCATGGGGCCTTGGCGGAACCGGCAGCGGTTGCGTGTCATGATGTTCGATTGGGCCGGGTTAAGTCAGGAGAAACGGTGGTTGTCATTGGTGGTGGGCCAATCGGCATCCTGGTGGCCCTGGTAGCTAGAGAGAAGGGCGCTCGAGTAATCGTTTCCGAGATTAATGAAAAGCGTGTAGAGAAAATAGATACGCTGGGATTGGAAACGATCAATCCGATGACCGATGACCTTGTAGAGACCGTCTCTTCCAAAACCAATGAAGCCATGGCGGATGTGGTCTTCGAGGTGTCGGGATCGCAGCCAGGGGTGGATGCCATGACCTCGATTGTCAGCGTCCGGGGAAGGATCGTTGTGGTCGGGATTCATCCGCAGCCCAGGCAGATCGATCTGTTTCGCTTTTTCTGGTCCGAGCTCGAGCTGATCGGTGCTCGATTGTACGAGGAACAGGACTTTGACGAAGCTCTGGCTTTGATGGGAGAGGATAAGCTGCCTATCGAGGAGCTGATTACCAAAGTGTATCCGATCGATGACGTACAGGCTGCATTCGAAACGATCGAGGGCCATCCTGAGGGCATTAAATATCTCATCAAGTGTGATGAATGATTATTTGCGCTATCTCCAGCCCATGCCTAAAACCCAGACTCTAAAGACCAAAACCCTCTAATAATGAGTATCCTTAATGCGTTCGATCTGACTGGTAAAACCGCTCTGGTGACGGGGTGTAAGCGAGGTATCGGAAAATCGATGGCCGTCGCCCTCGCGGAAGTCGGAGCGGATATCGTTGGAGTATCCGCTACTTTAGAGCTCGAAGGGAGCGTGGTTGAAAAAGAAGTGACTTCTCTCGGGCGATCCTTTCAAGCCTTCCAATGCGACTTTGCCGATCGAGAAGATCTGTATTCATTTATCCAGGCAGTTAAAGCGCTAGACAAGCCGATCGATATTCTGGTCAACAATGCCGGCACGATACTGCGCGAGCCTGCGGCGAGTCATCCAGACGATTTTTGGGACAAGGTAATCGAGGTAAACCTGAATGCCCAGTTCGTGCTCAGCCGCGAGTTGGGAAAAGAGATGGTCGACCGAGGAAGAGGAAAAATCATCTTCACGGCTTCGCTGCTTACTTTCCAAGGAGGAATCACCGTACCGGGCTATGCGGCCAGTAAAGGGGGTATTGGCCAGTTGACCATGGCTCTGGCGAATGAATGGGCCTCTAAAGGAGTTAATGTCAATGCCATCGCCCCTGGCTACATTGCGACCGACAACACGGAGGCCTTGCGAAACGATCCTGAACGAAGCGTATCCATTCTGTCCCGAATTCCAGCCGGAAGATGGGGTGAAGCCGATGATTTCAAGGGCCCAGCCGTGTTTTTAGCGTCATCGGCTTCCGACTACATGCACGGAACGACCATGCTGGTCGATGGAGGCTGGATGGGCAGATAGCATTTCAACAACGAAAAACCTATGCCGTTGATAAACATTAAGATCACAAAGGACGGAGTCTCGCCGGAAAAGAAAAAAGAGCTCATCCAAGGAGCGACTCAACTTATGGTCGATGTTCTCGGGAAGAATCCAGCCTCTACCTTCGTCATTATCGACGAAGTCGAAACCGACAATTGGGGAATCGGCGGCGAGTCGGTAACCCAGCGACGCCAGAAGGGAAGCTAGAGAGCGAGTTAAAAGCGCGCCGATGGTCAGCTTTAAATTCTGTGCACTGGAATTGATCACGTGATCAATTCCAGTGCACAGGTCAAAGTGGCTACCCTCGGTTTTGTTACCCTTTCAGGATGGTCTTCGCTTCGTCCCGTTTGAGGGGAGTCGTCTGACAGGAATAGAAAGGATCGCCGTGATCGTCGATCCATTGGTTAAGCTGGCTCTTCAGTCGATTCTTTGGTTGAGCGTATTTGCGATTTTGCGACAGGTTAACGATCTCTTCAGGATCGTTTTCAAGATCGTAGAGCTCTTCTCCCCAATCAGTGTAGAGATTGTATTTCCACTTGGCCGTTCGAATGGATCGAATGGGATTCACCCAGGTCTGCTTGCCGTAGTATTGGGAAATGACGTAGTCACGTTTCGGTTCGCGTCCTTTTCCAGCGAGGATCGAGGCTACGGATTGGCCATGACAATCGATCGGCTCTGCTCCGGCGAGCTCGAGAAGCGTCGGAACGGTGTCTACGTTGACCCAATGATAGTCGGACTTTCTGTGTTCGGTTTGGCCGGGCAAGCGAATCGACATGGGAATTCGCAGCAAGTGTTCGTACATAAACGGCCCTTTGAAGACGAGGCGGTGGAACGTATCCATGTCGCCATGATCTGAGGTATTGACGACGATAGTGTTTTCCCAAAGCCCTAGCTCTTTGAGCCTGCCGATCACTTGTCCTGCGTGATCGTCATAGAGTTTGACCTTCTGTCGATAGAAATCCCGGTATCCCTTCCAGGTTTCCTCGTCGGCATTGATAATAAACTCCCCTTGATTGTGCTCCATGAATTCGCGTTGCACCTTAGGGACTGTATCGAAATCCTGATGCCGCCATGACTCAGGTAGCTCGACATCGTCGGTTCTAACTTTGCTCTGCCCTGGCTTGTAGTAATAAATGTCATGAGGGTCTAGATACATCAAAAACAGGGCGAACGGCTTGTCATGGTTTGCGTGGCGATCGAGGAAATCCAGGCCTCGTTCCGTTGTTTTTGGATCTGGGCCTCGCTTATTTTCTTCGTTCCATCCCGAATTGCCTATTGGATGATCCCCGAGGTGCCATTTCCCGAATATTCCGGTTTTGTATCCCGCTTTGTGGAGATGACTGCCTATCGTAGGGAGATCGAGGTCGGTGCCTCCGAGCGAATTAGCATTGTTTAGCATTTCCGTCGTGTGTGGGTAGAAGCCTGTCAGCATGGAGGAACGGCTGGGCGAGCATTGTGGGGTTGTGCAAAAGGCGTTTTCGAACACTGTTGACTCTGCGGATAGGGCATCTTGATGAGGCGTGTCAAAGAAGGGATCGACTGATCCTTGGGCCTCCCAGTGTTGCTGATCGGAGCAAAGATGGAGAATGTTCGGGCGTTTGCCTTTTGAGTTTTGACTGAGAGAAAGGCTAGGAAACGCGACAGCGCCAGCGGCAACTCCTGTGGATTGAATGAATTTACGGCGAGATTGATTCATGCTTTTTATGATTGGTAGATTCTTTCAGCATTGCCGCCAAGAATGGCGGACTGTTCGGAGGCGGATAGCTCGCCAATGGCGGTTTTCACTGTATCGAACCAGCGGTTGTAGTCTGTGCGAAGAAGGCACACGGGCCAATCAGATCCGAAAAGGAGTCGCTCCGGCCCGAAAGCTTCTAGTGCGGTTTCGAAGTAGGGCTCTAACAAATCGGCGTTCCATTCTGGATCCCTAACCTCTGTTGCCATGCCGGAAAGCTTGCAAGCGACGTTGTCGCGACCGGCTAGTTCGACGATGTTTTTACGCCAACTCTCGTTGAAAGCTCGCGAGTCGATACGTGGCTTGGCTATGTGATCGACGACAAATTGCTGGTGGGGATGCCGGTCAACGAACTCGATTGATTGGGGTAAGTGCTTTTCAAAAATGAGGATGTCGTAGACTAGGTCGTAGTCGGCCAGCTCGCCTATTCCCCGGTTGAAATCCTTGCCTAAGATGAAGTCGTCGTCTGGCTCGTCGTGGACAACGTGCCGGGCTCCTACGAGAGCTGGATGCGTAGCGAATCGGTCCAGCGAGTCTGATACATTGGCATCGCGAAACGGTAACCAGCCGACAACGCCCTTAACGAAAGGATTCTCTTCAGCGAGCTTAAGTAGCCACCCAGTTTCTTCCAGGGTTTGCTGTGCTTGAACGGCTATGCAGCCATCGATCTGGTTGCCGTTAAGGATGGGTTCTAAATCACAGGGAAGGAAGTCTCTCTTAATGGCCTCATGAGCCTCCGTCATCCAAGGGTAGGCTTCTCGGCTGTAATTCCAAAAGTGCTGATGGGAATCTATTTTCATGCGTGGGGAACCATACTATTGAATGTTCGGATCAAGATCTCAAGTGGTAAGAATCACAAGCCTTTGCGATTCGATAGAGACGATCAAATCGGCTATTGAGTTTTAGGATCCAGAACGCACATTCGCCCTCATGCCTCGACAAGCTATATTCATTCTTACGGATACTCAGGGAACGGATGTGATCGGCTGCTATGGGCGGCCCGAGATGCGGACGCCGAATATCGATCGGATGGCGTCAGAGGGAATCCGTTTCGACCGTGCCTATTCCGCGCAACCTGTCTGCGGCCCCGCGCGGTCGGCTCTATTCACTGGTTTGTATCCTCATTCCAATGGCGTCTTAGGGAATGACATGGCTCCGTCGATTGACGCCCAAACGATTGGCCAGAGACTGGCTGCTGCTGGCATTCGAACAGGATATGTTGGTAAATGGCATTTGGATGGAACCGATTATTTCGGAAATGGAGTGTGTCCTGAAGGCTGGGATTCGGCTTATTGGTTCGATGGGCGTTGCTATCTCGATAGCCTAGCCAGCAAAGAGGAGCGGGACTTTTCCCGGCTTGTCCCAACGGCCAAGGATATGCGGGATCAAGGTTTGGACGAGACCTTCACCATGGCTCATCGGAGCGTCGACAAGGCCTTGGAGTTTATTGAGAAACATCGAGATGAGGACTTTTTTCTAGTGGTTTCAATAGATGAGCCGCATCACCCTTTCATTTGCCCAGCGGAGTTTCTTGAGGAGTTCGAGGGATTTGAATTCAAAATGGGGGCTAATGGAAATGACGATTTGCTAGACAAGCCTCAATCGCAACGAGATTGGGCCGAGCACGTTAAGGTGCATATGGGTGATGGCAAAGTGTTCCGTCTAGATCCGTTCTTCGCCTGCAATAGCTATTGCGACTATGAGATAGGTCGCGTTTTGAATGCCATTGATAAGTGGATACCGGATACCATGACCGTTTATACTTCGGACCATGGGGACATGCTGGGGGCCCACCGCCTCTTCGGAAAAGGTCCCGTTATGTATGAAGAAATCGCCAAGATTCCGTTCGTGGTTCGCTGGAGGGAAGCGGCTCCAGCAGGGTCGATCGTGGATCGGCCGATATCACATATCGACCTGATGCCGACTTTTCTCGAGTTTTTCGGGCAAAGCCAGCCAGAGATTTTGCAAGGGGAGAGTTTGTTATCGATATTCCGTAGCCCAGAAGCATGCGATCGGGAAATGGCCTTTCTCGAGTTCAATCGCTTCGAGGTTGATCATGACGGTTTTGGGGCATTTTCTCCCACCCGCTGCGTAACTAGCCGGCGATACAAATTGGCCATCAATTTGACGGATAAGGACGAGCTATACGATTTGGAGAACGATCCCTACGAAATGGGCAATCTCATTGATGATGATGCTCACTCCCCTGACCGAGACGAACTGCATGCGGAAATCATCGCTTGGATGAATCGAACGCGGGATCCATTCCGTGGGCCTCAATGGATTAATCGCCAGTGGAATGGCGATTCTGCGAGTAGTTGGGGAGGCCTCACGCGGCCTCGACCGCGAGACGGGATCAATCCGCACACCTTGCTATACGATACTGGCGAGCCAATCGATCGTCTAGAATATCCGAAGCACTAAGCCAAGTCGCGCGGCTCTCCAGGCTGTGGCTTCGACTAAAGGCAGGGATAGAGGCGTCACGGCTGCTTGAGGACAAGCAGCCGTACCTTACTCACCTATATCCGTTCGATCGATACGCTGAGGATTTTGACTTCGTTTAGGGGCTTGTCGTCGGAGGCTGTTTCAACTTCTTGGATCGCCAGGACTACGTCCATGCCTTCGATTACCTTGCCGAAGACCGTATGCTTGCCATCGAGCCAATTGGCGCCGTCGGACTTGGTCACAATGAAGAATTGCGAGCCGTTAGTATCTGGTCCGGAATTAGCCATGCAAAGTGTGCCGTATTCAACTTTGGCGATCAAATTCGGTTGTTCCACCGCTGCATCGGTTTGAAGCATTTCCTGCAGCTCCTCCACGGTCCTTCCGATCAAGGGGGTAGGTGAATTGGCTGCCCTTATTTCATCGAAAATAGCGGCGACCTCGGGAATCGGGCTTTCACTTTGGTGTTCCTGAAGGTGGGGCATGAGAAGGGCTTGGAAGCTGGCGTTGGCCGCTTCCTCGGTTTCGATTTCGCCAGTGAACTTAGTTAGAGTCGGCTGGAATCGTGTTAGCTTTTCTTCGGATCCAAGAAGAGATTGCAATTCTTCGACAGTCTTGCCGATCAGCGGCTCAATGCTTTGAGCGGATTGAATTTCCTCAAATAGAGCGGCGATATCCTCGATTGGGCTTTGGCCTTGATGCTCCATTAGGTGTGGGCGTAACAGTTTACTAAATACGGCGTTAGCGGTTTCAGGATCTAAAATCTCGCCTTCGAGAGGAACTACGGAACCTTCGAAACATTCGTCTTGGAATTGATAGCCAGGCCCTCCGGTTCCCGTTCCAAGCGGGCATCCGCCCTGTATCATGAAATCCCTTATTATTCGGTGAAAAGTAAGCCCATCGTAGAAAGGTTCGCTTTTCTCCTCTCCTTCAGGACTCGTCCAGGTCTTGCTTCCTTCGGCGAGTCCGACGAAATTCGCTACTGTGATCGGAGTTTTTTCCTCGAATAGCTCGATCACCATCTCGCCTTGAGTCGTTTCCATACGGGAAACAAGCGTCGTTGTTTTTTGCGAACATCCGGCGAGGAAAGATAGAACGGCGATGGAAGCGATCGAGCAGGGTTTGATACGAGAAATTTTCATAGGGCTCGGAGTAAGGGGGCACTTGTTATTGGGAGCAACAGCAATCTGGGATGGAGTAGGAATCGGGCTTTTCGTGGCTCGGTTTCATGTGCTAAAAATATTCTTTTTGCAGGCGCGGCTTTAGGCCGCGCTTTGGTGGATCTTGATGGATCGCGGCGTAAAGCCGCTCCTACGCCGGAATCACCGTAGAGCTCGCATTAGCCGTTAGTTTGAACTACTCCAAAAGCTCCGCTAGTTTAGCCTCCAGGGCTTCACCTCTCAAATTTCGGCCAATGATGCGTCCATCGGGATCCATGAGAAAGCTCATGGGTAGGGCCGTCACATTGTAAGCAGCGGCAAGTGGAGATTGCCATCCCAGGGAATCCGAGATTTGCGGCCAAACCACGCGATCCTTTTTCGAGGCCATTTCCCAGATCTGTCTGCTGTCGTCCAAGTTGACCGCGAAGATGGCGAAGGGATGGTCTGCATATTTCGGCAAGAGCTGGTTGTAGAGTCGGTTTTCGACGCGACAGGGAACGCACCAAGATGCCCAGAAATCGACCAGTACATACTTC
>JAYZHU010000199.1:0-10358 GCA_036166175.1 Verrucomicrobiota bacterium
CTAACACGCCCATCAGTTTCGATACCGAGCCGATATCGGTTGAGAAAAGATTATCGTCGTGGTTCAACCACTACAGCCTGACTGGTCCTTATCGATTGCTCGTAGCCAAGGTGAATGGTAAAACGGTCGGATACGCGTCGAGCAGCCAGTTTAGAACCAAAGCCGCCTACTACACTTCAGTTGAATCGAGCATCTATATCGATCCGCTCGAATCGGGCCGGGGTATCGGCTCAAAACTATACGCAGCGCTTTTCGAACAGCTCGAGGACACCGAGGTTCATCGAGCTTATGGTGGCATCACCCTCCCCAACGAAGCCTCCATGGCTTTACACAGGAAATTCGGCTTTAAAGAGATAGGCGTGTATTCTGAAGTAGGATATAAATTCGACCAGTTCTACGACGTTTGCTGGCTGGAGAAATCCTTTTCTTGAAAAACGGTAATGCCCTATTTCGCCGTATCGGTAAAACGTTGTTCCCGAATTATGGTGATGCGAATGGAGCTCGGATATTCGAGCTCGTCTTCGATACGATCGCGAAGACTGCGAGAAAGGAGCTTAGCCTCATCGTCGGATACATCGTCGGGATCGACGAGCACACGCACTTCTCGGCCCGCCTGAATCGCGTAAGCCGACTTAACACCTGGAAAAGACACGGCTAGCTTCTCAAGTGAATTCAACCGGTCGATGTAAGAAGCGATCGACTCGGATCTAGCCCCGGGACGTACCGCGGAAACCGTATCCGCTAAAATAACGATTCCCGCATACAGGCTCTCTGTCGGGACTTCATTGTGATGGGCGGCGACCGAATTGACGACGATATCGCTCTCTCCCCTAGCTTTTACGAAATCGGCTCCCACTATAGCATGGCTGCCTTCGTATTCTCCATCGATTGCCTTGCCAATGTCGTGCAACAAGCCAGCCCGTTTAGCAATGTTGGGATCTAGGCCCATCTCGGAAGCGAAAATCGAGCAAAGCTGACCCACCTCAATGGAATGCTCGAGGACGTTTTGAGAGTAGGAAGAGCGGAACTTCAACTTGCCGAGCAAGGTTATGATTTCGGGGTGGAGGCGGGAGATTTTCAAGCAACTGGTAGCAGCGTCTCCAGCATTTTCGACGATCTCGTCCACATCCAGTCTGGCGGCTCCGACAAACTCCTCGATTGTCGCCGGATGGATCCGACCGTCTTTGACCAATCTCTCGAGAGCCGTCTTGGCAATCTCGCGCCGTACTGGATCGAAAGAAGAGACTAGCACCATCTGAGGCGACTCATCAATGAGCAGCGTAGTGCCAGTCGCGGTTTCAAAGCATTTAATGTTTCTGCCTTCCCGGCCAATAATCCGGCCCTTCATGTCATCGTTTGGAAGCTGGACGATTGCCGCGCTGATATCGCTATTCGGTTTGCTGGCGATTCTCTGCATCGCTGCCAGCAAGGTTCGTTTTGCCTCCCGGCTCACATCGGCCTCGGAGCGTTCGAGCAGTTCTTTCCGCAACCTCGAAAGCTCATCGTTGCTGTCGAGCTCAACTTGCTCGCGGAGCTCCTTTTTGATCTGCTCGACGTCCATTGAAGCCAGATTGGCCATCGTTCGCTGGACATTCTTGGACATCTCCGAAAGCCGCGATTCGTCATCTTTCAGATCTTGCATCTCGTCCTCAATATTCTTTTCCCTAAGACGGAGTTCGTGATCCAAGGCAGCCAGGCTTTCCTCGTGGGACTTGATTTCACTTAATCGAAGATCTATCTCCATCTCCATTCCCTTGGCCTCTCGCTCGATCTCGCTCCGTTTCTCGCGAATTTCCAGCTCTAGAGTCGATCGGCTTTCCTTGGAGACCACATCCGCTTCTCTTCTAGCTAGCGATATGATCGACTCCGCCTCCGTCTTCGCCTGGACACGCGCTCTTCTCGACATCAAGTAGCCTGCAAGAAAGGCAACCGTGAAACCGATCAATAACGGCAAAATCCATGAAGACACGACTTCCATAAAATAGAAAAACACGAGACACCAACGACGGGGCTCTCGCGCCAATACTCACGAAATCTATAGACTAGAAAAAATCAACGCTTGTTTTAGACTAAATTTACAATCCCCTGGGAGTCAACTCTCTACATCGTCCTAACTCGAACGCTCATTCGATGCGAAACCCGTCGGCTTCCGAGCGAAGTGGGTGATCGCCTCTGATTGAATTCCAAACCCGATCTCCGGGTTCAACAAATGAGTGATTCGCGTCGCTCAGCCCTAGAGGAAAATACCCATATTGAATCGTGCTGCAACGGTAACATCGAGCATTCGCCATAGATTCGATTACCAATTCTCTTCTAGATCACTTAAAGTCCTCGAACATTGGGCGTTTAAAGGGCCCATGGAACGAATCACCACAACCGTCGACCGACTGCAAAGCCGATTTGAGACGATGACTCCCGCGCCCAGAATTGCGAACAGCCTCAAGAGCCTCGTATCGGAAGGGAATATCAATCCCGACGAAATCATCGCCCTCATCCGTCTCGAGCCCCTATTGGCAACGCGAATAATCCGAGAAGCCAATCAATTGTCTCAGGTCAGAACCGGTGGCTATACGAGCATCGAACAAGCCGCAACCGCAGTTGGATTCGAACGCATGTACGATCTTCTCGGCATCTACGCTTATCAGTACTGCGACGATGCAATCCATACGGCAAGCTACAGTGTCGATGCCTGGAAACGGGCCGTCACCTGCGCTGTTTGCATGGAAAGCTTAGCCGCCAAACACAAGCTGGACCCGCACGAAGCCTTTTCGATAGGACTGCTCCACTCACTGGCGAGTGCCATCAGCGAGGCCCACGACGAAGAGCTTGAACGTCAATTCACTGATCCTTTTGGCCGATTGAATGAGCGCTTGAAGAGCTTCGGCAGCTCTGGACTAAGCTACACGCTCTTCCGTCTCTGGGGTTTCCCCGACACCTTTACGGATCCGGTACGCTTTCAGTTTTCACCTCTAGATTGCACCACCACCGGGAAAATGGCTTGTTTGCTAAATCTTTCCAAATGGATTACCGGCGTAATTAGGGAAACTAACGAGCTACCCGATCAAGATCAGGGCCCTGACTTGCTGGTCTTGAATCTACTTGGCGAAGGTGAGCAAACGCTGTGGAACCTGGTAACCGACGTTAGCGACTGCCTTCAGCGGGCTGACGCCACCCTCCAAGGAAACTACAATTTGGTTTAGCGGCAGTCGCTTAGACCTAATTTTCCACCTGGTATAGGTTCGGATCGAATTCTGGAGTTTCGGTCGGAAGAGGGATCTCAACGGGTACCGGCTTTATCTCCTTAACGATCTCTTCTGTCGGTTTTTCTTCCGGAACTTCCAATTCCGGCGGCTTACGCCAATCGAAGCCCTCTTTGTCAAATTGCCTCTGGTAAATTTCGGCGATCGCTATTTCCGGATTGGGCGGCGGCGTATCCGGCAATACCGGTTCCGAGTCCTCGCTCAGGCTGATGGGGACAATTACGCTTTCCTGATCCATTTCGAAAAATTTAAGCAAAATCGATTTTAGGTAAGGGGCCGCCATCACCAGGAAAACGCACATGATCAAGGTCGGGATCAGCGTTATCATCATTCCCGGACCAATGGGCTTATCCAGCTTGCTCCGCCAAAGCTCTCGCTTTTCCTCGAATGGCTTCTGCTTTCTCAAATGACGCATTACTTAGTAGTGGACCTCAATTCTAGTTACCTCGTTCCCGATTCCCCTGCAATCACTAGAACGGTTTACCGCTTGGCCGCAAGTTTCGATAGTCCAGGCAACGCCAACTGAACGCTCGTTGCATTCCCGTCTCTGAAAGCGGCTATTCGGCAAAAATCTTTCAAGATTCCTCGGGGCCAATCCAGTCGACAGAAATGGATTGCCATCAATGCTGTTGACCGTACCGCTTTGCTCAATCGGCAAGACAAGCCGAGGGCGCATTCAATGGCCAAGAAACTGAAAGACATCAAAAAGAAGTCGAAAAAGGCTAAGAAACGGATATTCGTCGGTTTGGACGAGTACGGAAATCCTCCCGAATTTTCCTACGTGCAGACCGCTTCATCCGAAATCCACAACAGAGGCCTCTTCGCAGCCAAGCGCATTCCAAAGGATGCTTACATTATCCAGTACCTTGGAGAATTGATCCCCAAAAAGGAATCCACGCGTCGGGGTGTCGCCCAGCACGATGCTGCCCTAGAGAGCGATGATGGCTCGGTCTATATATTCAATCTCGATGGCAAGTGCGATCTCGATGGCAATTTCGAATGGAACATCGCACGTCTAGCCAATCATTCCTGCAAGCCGAATTGCGAAGCTCAGGATATCGACGGCGAGATTTGGCTAGTCGCTTTGCAAAGCATCAGGAAAGGCGAAGAACTAACATTTGATTACGGATACGATTCGGAACATTGGGAAGAACATCCCTGTCTCTGCGGCGAGTCTAACTGCATTGGATACATAGTCAGTAAAGTGCATCGCAAAAAATTGCAGAAGATTTTGAAAAAGCGTTCTTCCAGCGACGCCAAATAACCCCATGCCCATCTGCCGCATACTCTTTTTTCTTCTAGCGGTGGCAACACTTCCCGCAAGCGAAGCTCTCGTGCACGTTGTGCGCAAGGGAGAGAATCTTACCACCATCGCCAAATCCTATGAGGTGACGGTGGACTCCGTTAAGAAAGCCAATAATCTAAGGAACGCAGACAAAATCGTTGTCGGCCAGAAACTCGAGATTCCCGGTACAGCGCCCAAATACATTGAATACAAAGTTCGCAAGGGGGAAAGCCTTTCTTCAATAGCGGCTCAGCACGGACTGAAGGCCAGAGAGATTGGCTCCTTCAATGGTATTCGCAACTTGAATAAGATTCGAGTCGGACAAGTGATTCGAATACCTTCTAAGTCAGGCGTAGCTCCTCCGAAGTACACCCGGTTACCTTGGAACGTCCGCAATGCCCTCGACAAGATCGACATTAAGCGGGGGCAATGGAAAAGCATAGTCGTGCATCACAGTGGAACCACAGCCGACCGGGCGGTTAACATCGCCCGTTTTCACCGTGAGGAAAGGCGCATGGAAAATGGGCTCGCCTACCATTTCGTTATCGAGAACGGCACTCGAGGAACGAGAAACGGCGATATCTACATAGGCAATCGATGGGAAAAGCAATTGCATGGCGGACACATGAAGCTGTGGGCCCACAATCAGGTAGCCATAGGCATCTGCCTCATCGGGAACTTCGAAAATACCCGCCCCAAGTCTCGCCAACTCGATCAACTAGAAGCTTTGGTCGACTATCTTAGATCAAAAACGGGAATCCCTGCTAAAAACATAACCACCCACACGCTAATGCATCCCAATCACACGCTTTGTCCGGGTAGATACTTTCCGACTGATCAACTGAATCAAATGGTCCGTTGAGCGACTCGCTGAACCCAAATATCGGCTTTGGCTAAAATTTCTTGGCTCGAGCTAGGAAAGCATCCTAATATTCCGCGTCGTAGGGAACACTCCGGTAAGTTCCAAATCGCCAAGAAGTGATTTTGGGCGAATTGTTGAAGGACGCATCTAATCGGCGGTACTTCCAGGCATCTGGATCCACTAGAGCGTAGGTCATGACTACTGACCAAACAATCTCTTCTTCCTCGTATCCTGCGAACGAAACCCATCCCAGAACCTCGTAACGATGCTCTCCAAGCTCCTTGATGCGACAGCGGAAGTCTCCCCAAACACCCGTTGAATGGAAACGGACTGCATTAAATCGCCCTTCTGCAATAGGATCTAGGTTGAACGTCCCGACGATATAGTCGCGAGCAATTTTGAAGACCTCGCTCTTGTGCTCCGAGATCTGTTTTTCAGTTGGCTCGAACTTGGGTATTCGGGCCCAAGCAGGACCTTGGAATACGGTAACGATAGCGATTATACAGAGCAGACGCATCAATTTCCCTTTATCGGCGCCTATCACTCGTGAGTTAAACCACCTCCGGATGGCCTAAATGGGAGCAACTATTGACGAGAGGCTAAAATCTCCCATACAAAACAGTGGATGCTTACCCCGACAGAGACTAACTTGCTGATACTAATGACGTTCGTCATCATGTTTGGTTTAGGGTGCACATTGTCCATTGATGATTTTAAGGACACTGCCAAGCACCCTAAACCAGCGCTAGTCGGATTTTTGTCGCAATACCTGATAATGCCAGCGCTGGCATTCGGCATGGCCAAATTGTTCAATTTCTCCGATTCCGTCGCGATTGGATTGATCATCGTAGCCTGTTGCCCTTCGGGTACCACGTCCAGCTTGTTTAACTATTTCGCCAAAGGGGACCTCGCTCTGAGTATTTCTCTGAGTACCCTAACGACTACCATTGCCCTAGTCGCCATGCCGATCCTGCTGAGCGTTTACGCTGGTCCCTTTACCAATGATCAGATCCAGATCGATTTGGGAAAGGTCATAGGATCGCTTCTGATTTGCCTACTGCCTGTGGTAGGAGGCATGTACCTCAAATCCAAGAGCGCTCGGTGGGGTAAGAACATGGAGGAAACTGGAAGCGCCCTGGGGATCATCGTCATCATCTTCCTTATCATCAGTTGGCTTCCTAGAAACGTCGATCGCATGCTGAACCCAAACGAGACCAGCCCATTCATTCTCGTAGCTAGCGTATTTTTGGGACTTGGCGGTTTTCTATTCGGCTACTATTTTAGTCGAGTGTTGGGGATGGATAAGCGGAAAAGCCGGACCGTATCGCTGGAAACCGGAATCCAGAATGGGCCTCTCGCCTTCGCCATTATTCTATTGAGCTTCAGTAGCCAAATATCAGGCGACATCCTTTGGCCCGCCCTTCTCTACTCTTTTTTCATAGTCAACACTTCAACAGTCGTAACGTACTTTATTCGTAAATACACGCGCAGAGAATGGTTCCACGCTGAAAACGATACCGTCAAAGCCGAACTCTTTACTGCCGGTTACTTAAAACTTTAGCAGCTCCAGATTTTCACCCATAAACCCACCCCCTGTTATCCAATCACTCCTATGCCTAGAAACTCCAATCAACGCAATGGCTCTATCCTATTCTGGTCCGCGGAAACGTGGGCCTTTCTATCGCTCCGTTTATTTCTTTCGCTTCGCTTTCTGACCGCGGGGCTAGGAAAATTCAAGAGCGAAGGGAGTTACTCGTTTAGCAATCTCTACGATGGATTCGTATCGGGAAGGATAGAGGCCTTCTCCAGCAGCACCAACCTTCCCTCTTTTCTTTTTTCGCCTTTCCTTTACTCGCTTGCCTATATCGAGATCCTCCTGGGATCAGCGCTTTTGCTGGGAATGCGCACTAAACATACGCTGGCAGTGACTAGCCTAATCTACGTTTGCCTTGCCTACGGTCTCATGCTCCTTGGCAATATTGACGGCGTCACGAATAATGGTGTCCATCTGCTTATTACGGCAGCGGCTCTTTATTTCGTCCGCCACAACAAGTTCGAATTGCTCAGATAGAAAACGAGCTACTTCTCAAAAACGCTATCGATAAGATCCGCGTACTTGTCGGTGACAACGTGCCTCTTGATCTTAAAAGTGTTCGTCATTTCATCGCCGATTTCGAATTCTTTCGGCAATAGCCGGACACTTTGGATATACTCGAAGCTCTTGAATCCACTATCGCTTGCGATGAGCCCCTTTATTTCGTCCAAGACGCGTTTTCCCGCATCGTCGCTGCCCGAAAGCTCTGCTACGGAATCTGCATGCAAGCCAGCTTCCCTAAAACCCTCCAACGAGGGTACGACTAAGGCCCCTAATTGCTTTTGATCCTGGCCCACCACCATGCATTGGTCGATCAACGACGACTCGCAAATCTTCGCTTCGATTGGGATCGGCTCGATATTCTCTCCATTGAGTAGCACAATTGTATCTTTCGATCTTCCAACGATTTTCAAACAATCGTTGTAGGTGTAGATCCCGATATCCCCCGTATTGAACCAACCGTCCTTGAGCACCTTCTCTGTGGCTTCCTCGCTCTTGTAATAGCCTTTCATCACTTGAGGTCCCTTGACATGGACTTCCCCCCTAAATCCCCTGCCTTCTCCCGGCTGATCTGGATTCGGGTATAGAATTTCCCCTGTATTCAGATCGACGATGCGGAGCTGTGTCTTCGTATACAGTGGGCCTACTGTCCCAATCACTAGTTTAGGCCACGTTCTAACGGCAATCACCGGAGACGTTTCAGTAAGCCCATAGCCTTCCTGCACTGGAATACCAATGTAATTAAAAAACTCGTCCACATGCGGTTGTAGAGCTCCACCACCGGAAACAGTGCCTTTGAAACTGCCTCCGACAATCAGTCGCAATTTTTCCAGGACAACCGCGTTCAAAGCGACATAGACCGGGCAAAACAAGAGAATGCGCAACACGTGCAATACACCCAGCCCTAGGGATTGAATCACCGTTCTGCCATGCAGGTCGATACACTTCCCTTGCAAGAAGAACAGCGAGCCCTTGACCATCCTAGAACTGAAGTATGCGCAATGGAACAGCCCTCGACGGATCCAATGGGATTCACGGACGTTCTTGGTAATTCGCAAATAAAGGTTTTCCCAAAGCCGAGGCGCGGAGGCCATCGTCGTCGGCTTTACCTTTTTCAGATCGTCCGCCAGAGTTCTGAGACTGGTAAAGTAAGTGCAGCTCCCATTGCTGATCGCGATCATGTGAAAGACGCGCTCATAACTATGCCAGACCGGGAGGATGGAGAGCAGACGATCGTCAGGCTCCAAAGAGAACGGCAAATATCGAACCTGCGACGCCATGTTGGCGTGAGTGAGCATGACGCCTTTCGGCGTTCCAGTCGTTCCTGATGTATATATTATCGTAAAGAGATCATCTGCCGAAATGCCCTCCATTCGTTGTTCAACCTGCCGGTCGCCCGCCGATCTCAAATCGCGTCCAAGACTAATGAGGTTGGTCAAGGAGAGAATGCCTTCCGGAGGCGTTGCCTGGGGATCCATCAAAATAAGATGACGAACCTTATCCAATTTTGGCATGAGCGAAATCACCCGGTCTAGAAGCCGTCGTGTTTCAACGAATACCACCTCGCTGTCCGAGTGATTTAGTATGTATTCAATTTCCTGATTGGTAACATCGGTTCCCCGTGGCACATCGGCGGCTCCAATCAGCAGAATCGCATAGTCTGCTACGTTCCATTCCACTCGATTGTCTGACAGCAATGCTACATGGTCTCTAGCCCCGACGCCTAATTCGATCAAGGCGGTCCCCAAGCACAGGCCAAAATCGTACAACTCTCGGTAGCTGACCGGCTGAAAAACCCCGCTCTTGACCCGCGTCGCAAACGCGGGCAAGTCACCATACCGCTCCGCCGCTGAGCGGTAAATTTCTGCCAAGTTGTTCGCGGCGATACCTTTGTGTTGGGATGGGGGCATTGAAATAGTTTTGAAAGGGCCCACTAGCAGTGATCAAGGCCCGGGCGCCTTTCAAGCCAAAGATCTCCATTTCCAGACCAACCTGAGTAGGTCAGGTCGGTCCGTCTCCTCTGACTTGCGTTATTTCAGCTTAATCCTTGCATTCGAATCTCAAAGACCATGCCCGTTCTAAGCCTATCAGATGTCTCGATACAGTTCAGTGGACCCCCCATACTGGATACCATTACACTCAATATCGATCCCAAGGAGAGGGTTTGCGTGCTCGGAAGAAATGGCTCGGGCAAAACGACCTTACTTAAAACCATAACTGGCGAATTTATCCCGAATTCAGGCTCCGTCGCCTTTCCAAGCGGAGGCGCTCCTGCCATTCTGCACCAGGATATTCCCTCTGGAACAAGCAAGTCGGTATTCGAAATTGTCGCTAAAGGATATGGAGATGAGGGCTCAGTCCTCTCCCAGACGGGCAATGATGCCCATGCCGGAAACGTCGTAGATGAAGATCGAATCTGGAAGATGGAGCAGCGTATCGAACGTGTCTTGCAGGAGCTCGAACTAAGCCCATCCCTTTCCTTCGAAGATCTATCGGGAGGGATGAAGCGAAGGGCTCTGCTCGGACAGACTCTGGTAAATGATCCGGCGATACTGGTCCTGGATGAACCTACCAATCACATGGATATTGAATCCATTAATTGGCTGGAGACCTATCTGCGTAAATGCGAGGCGGCCGTAATTTTCGTGACTCATGACCGATCGTTGATTCGCAACCTGTCTACTCGAATAGTGGAGCTCGATCTAGGCAAAGTCCGTAGCTTTCGATGCGACTATGACACCTATCTGTCCAGAAAGTCCGATTTGCTGGGTGCGGAGCTGAAGAATCAACAAGCCTTCGACAATAAGCTTTCCAAAGAGGAAGCTTGGCTGCGACAGGGAATCAAAGCTCGAAGGA
>JAYZHU010000200.1:0-10534 GCA_036166175.1 Verrucomicrobiota bacterium
CTTGGTTGCTCCAACTTGGAGGAAGGCTCCCAAAGGTGGAATGAGGGTAGCGAGGATGATTTTGACGACTTTGTTGTCCATTAGTTGATTGGGGTTTTGGGTTCTTTATTCAGCAACCTGATGCATATACACATCTTGTTGTGGGAAGGGGATGGATACACCTTCGCTGTCGAGGCGTTGCTTGATCGTTTTTTGGAAATCGAAATACACGCCCCAGTAGTCGCCAGTTGCGGTCCAAGGGCGAACATGGAAGCTGATGCTGCTATCTGCAAGTTCAGAGACGACCACTTGTGGCACAGGATCTTTTAGGATGAGGTCATCGGCGTTTAGCACGTCCATGATAATGTTTTGCACCTTGTCCAAATCATCAGTGTAGCCAACGCCAACTGACATATCCACGCGACGCGTGTCGTTGGCGGTAACGTTTACGATACTGCCTGCCATGATGGCCGAGTTTGGCTGGATGATTTTCTTATTGTCAGGAGTTTTCAGGATGGTGACCAGTACGCCTATCTCCTGGACCGTTCCTGCTTGACCTCTGGCATCGATAAAATCGCCGATCCTTAAAGGCCGGAACATGATGATGAGCACTCCAGACGCGAAATTTGAAAGGGAGCCTTGCAAAGAAAAACGTACCGCCAAACCCGCTGCACCGAGTACCGCTACTAGAGAAGTGGTCTGAAAGCCTACCTACTGGACGGCCGCGAGAACAACGGCTACAATCAAAATATAGTACGCTATGCTAATGCCGAAGGAAACGAGAGCGGGATCGACTTCTCGCTTCTCCATGGTCTACCGCAGCTTGTTCCAAATGGCCCCTGCGAACTATTTACCGACGACAAAGATAATCAGGGCTATCAAGATGGCTTTGGCGATTTCGATGCCGTCCTGGACGAGCCATTCTGTGGCCGTCGCAAGAGTTCTTGTGCTTTAGTTAAAGCGTCTTCCTCATTCATAGGCCCAACATCGTGAGGCCTTTAAAAACTTCGTCAATACGTGCAAACTGCCTGTTTTCGCCGGATGCTTTGCGATAAATGCGCAGTCCGCAATCAAGCTTGATGGAGCATTTCTTCCGCCAAAACGCCGATACGCTTTAGATCGAGGGCATCTTCATATGCCTCCTCGCTTAGCCTATCCTCCTCCATTGGATAGTCGATGACGAAGTTGTGAAAGTAGACGAGTTCCATGGTTCCGTCGAAATGCTCGACGATCGCCGACAAAGATTCTACCCAGTCGCCGGAATTCAAATATCGGAAATCGCCGATCTTTTTATCCGCGGGTGTATGAATGTGTCCGCAAATCACGCCGTTGCAGCCCTTGGCTTTAGCAAGCTTAGCTAGCTTCTCTTCGAAGCTGGATACAAAATTTACGGCGGCCTTCACTTTGGCTTTGATCGATTTGCTGAGGGAATAGTACTCCTTGCCTCGCCAAGATCGGTACTTATTGTACCAGCGATTCAACGACATAAGCAGTTTGTATCCCCAGTCCCCGAGGTGGGCGAGGAATACGAAATTCTTGGTAATGGTATCAAATATGTCCCCGTGCAGAACGAGGTAGCGACCTTTGGGAGTTTCGTGGATGAAGTCGTCTACGATGGAAAGCGTTCCGAACTTCATGGGAAGAAAGCGGCTTAAGATATCGTCATGGTTGCCCCGCAAATAAATGACCTCGAGGTTTCTCTTTTCGATTTTCTTGAGGATGTGGCGGATGAATTTGGTATGCTCTTTTGTCCAGATACTGCCGCGGTTCAGCTGCCAGCCATCGATAATATCGCCATTTAAAATCAGTCTTTGACAGCGCGTGTTCTTCAGGAAGTGAATCGCTTCTTTGACCTTGCTGTTCAGCGTGCCTAGGTGCACGTCTGAAATAAAGATGGTCTTATATTCGCACGGCGGTTTCTTCATGGCATGTCGGTACAGGTTCAGAAATAAGGATGGGCTGAGTGCAAATGATCATTGATTGCTAGAATATGCAATTTGATATTCTCGTTGCAATGCGCCACCAAGGAGTTCCGAAATCGGGTTTAGCGAGCAAAATGAAGTATATTTGCCTAATTGTAACAAACGGTGAGCAGACTTGATCCAAATGTTCCTTCCCGATAATCAATAAACGGATTTCCTAGCAGATGGAGTCAAAAGGCAACCCCCTATTCGTATTGACCGGCTGCACTGCGGTCGGCAAAACGGAAATGGCGCTTTCTTGGGCGGAATCCCGCAACGCTGAAATCGTTTCGTGCGACTCCTTGTTATTCTACCGGCACTTGGATGTCGGCGCGGCAAAGCCGACGTCCAGTGAGAGAGCGCGTGTTCCACACCATTTGATCGATATCAAATTACCTTCCGAACAGGTGGACATTGGCGAGTATGTGGAAATGGCGATTCAAACGGTCGAAGAGATCTGGGGCAGGGAACGCAATGTATTGGTTACGGGAGGAAGTGGTTTCTATTTGAAAGCATTCTTCGAGCCGGTCGTTGATAGCGTCCTCGTTTCGCCTGAAACCCGGGCGAAAGTTCTGCAAATTGATCAGGAGGCAGGCGTGGAAGGAATGTTGAAGGCCCTTAAGAAGATAGACCCGAACTGTGAGGAAGAAATCGATACAAAAAATCCTAGAAGAGTAGTGAAAGCGCTGGAGCGTTGCCTAGAGACCGGGGAAAGTGTGCGCACGCTGAAAACCCGTTTCCAAAACCAGCGGAATCCGCTCATCGATTCGAAGAAAAATTTGGTGGTTCTGAAGAGAGAGAAATCGGATCTCAATGTTCGGATCGAGAAGCGAGTTTTCGAGATGCTGGACAATGGGCTCATCGACGAAGTAGAGCGATTAAAGGAATTCGGATTCGAATCGAACCCGAGCGCTGTGAACGCAATTGGGTATCGCGAGACACTGGAATATCTTTCGGGGCGTTATGATCGGGATACACTCATAGAACGTATCGCGACCAATACGCGGCGGCTTGCTAAAAAGCAGCGTACCTGGTTCAGAACGCAGTTGCCAGACGGGAAGCGTGTCGATTTGACCAATACAGAGTTATTCGACGTCGATTTGCTATTCAATTGAATGAAATCGAATAAAGGAGAATCCAGGCGATCGCAATCGGTTAGGAATATCGCTCGAGGCGGCGCCCTTCTCGGGGGAGCGCTACTTGCGATTCTCTTGTTGGTCGCCTGGCTCGATTGGAATTGGGGACGTGAGATCTTCTCGCATATCTGCCATCAGAAAGGTGATCGCTGCCTAATATTGGGTGGAACCGCATTGCCTGTGTGCACTCGCTGTTTTGGTATTTACCTGGGTATTGTTTTGGGTTGTATCGGCCAACTTTTCCTGGATCTGCGTTCAAGGCTTACCTCCACTGCCTTGTGGGCCGTTGCAGCCGGGGCGACGTTTGCCAATGGTTTGGACGTCCTATTGGAATTGATGCGTGTATACACTAACCTGTTAAGCCTTCGATTCGTCCAGGGTCTATGCCTTGGAGCGGCGGTGGCTCTTTTCGTATTGTGTCGAGCCATTACACCCTCGCTACCGAATCAAAATGGCTGCTCAAATCGCTTGCCCAGTGAAGTAAGCCAAGGATGATACGAACATGACAGAGGATCCGGAAATCGTAAATCTAGATGAATGCCCAATCAAACCGGCGTTGTTGGCTGGGGCCCCTGTGTCATTTGTCCTGACACTGTTTCCACTGAGCTATGCCCTTTGCTGCTTGCCTTTGGTGATCGGGGGCTTCGTAGCGACGACTACCTTTGTTTCTAAATACAGGATACGAGTTGAGATCAAGGTAGGCATGAAGGTGGCGATCCTTTCCTGTTTGGCGGGGTTTGGAGCTTCGACGACGCTGTACGATCTGCTATGGGTGGCCTTCGACTATCGTATCGGACTTAATTGGTACTTGGAATTATTGAGCAATTTCGCTCAGTCGGCTCCCGAATCATCGAGAGACCAATTGCTCGAATCGATAGATACATTGAAGTCACATAAAATCGGATTCGGTGTAGTTGTTCAACAAGCGCTGACGGTGATCGTGACTTCCGGAATCGGTGGAGCGATTGGCGGAGCCGTTGCGAGCTCTCTATTTAAAAAAGGCTCGCTCGCCCAATAAATATAGCGAACGAAACTAACCAATGTATGTTGCGCTGAAAACTCGGTCGTTGGGCGAGGACTCGCGACGAGTTCCAAGAAAATAGGCCAAAAGGGAAGAGGTCGGCGAACTATCCTCAGTAAGCCGAATTGCAGGAACCGGAGTGGCTACTTACGGATAAGCAGCCCTACCTGATTCCATAATCCCCGGCACCGCGATACCCTTTAACATATCGGAACTAGCTTTGGAGATACATAGAGTAAACTCCCCTACATCTTCTCGGAAGCCTGAGATAGAATCTCGTAGGTGCGCGTGACCATCTCTTTTGGGTCCTCAAGCAAGCCTGCTGCAATCAAGGAATTATCGAAGGCCTGAAGAGCGATCAACTTGGCTAGCTCAGGATTCGACTCTCGCTGCTGATTCAGGTTGATCATCAATGAATGTCTAGGATTGATCTCGAAAAGCACTTCGTTGGGCATTCCGGAATCCTGCCCCATTTGACGCATCATGCGACGCATCTGGGATGACATTGCGTCGGGGGACAAGGCCATGGAGGGACTATTGACAAGCCTAGTAGAGACTTTCACTTCCTTGACTCGATCGCCGATCGTTTCCTTGAGCCAAGAGCAAAGGTCCTTGCTCTCGTCCTCGGAAAGGCTGCCTTCATCGTTTGGCTCGGGAGTATCTTCGAGCTCAAGATCGCCTTGGTCGGCAGACACGAGAGTCTTCTCTTCGTATTCACGGAGGTTGGACATAACGTATTCGTCCACCGCTTCGTAAAGGAAAAGCACCTCTACGCCTCGGGCTTTAAATCCCTCTAGGTAAGGTCCGCTCTCAATGGCTTCCCGGTTTTGCCCTAGAATGTAGTAGATTTCTTTCTGATCCTCCTTCATGCGAGACACGTAGTCAGCGAGGGAGGTCCTTTTGCCCTTTTCCAAGGTCGAAGACTCGAAATACAGAAGTTTCGAAAGCTCGTCCTTATAGGTGAAATCGATGGCTACGCCTTCTTTGATAAAGAAGCCGAACTTGTCGAAGAATTCCTGATACTGCTCGGGGCGTTTCTTGGCTTCTTCGGCAAGGAACTTCATAAACCGCTTGGTAATTACTTTGCCTAACTTGTGGAGCAGGGACTTGTCCTGCATGGTTTCCCGAGAAATGTTGAGAGGCAAATCTTCGCAGTCGACGATCCCTTTGGTAAAACGCATCCATTCCGGGAGAAGCTCGTCGGGCTTAGAATCGATGAGTACTTTCCGGCAATAGAGAGCGACTCCAGGATCGATTCGACCCAGTCCAGCTCGTTCGGGGTTCTCTTGGGGAACGAAAAGCAGGGCGTTGATGGCCAAGGGCACATCGGCGTTGAAATGCAAGCGATAGCGGGGCTCGTCCCAGGCATTGGCCTGGAATTTGTAGAATTCCGTGTATTCCTCGTCCTTGATCTCGGATTTACCCCGCAACCAGAGGGCATCAATGGTGTTGACGACATCGCCGTTTAGCTTGATCGGGAATTGGACGAAGCTCGAGTACCGCTTGACGATTTCCTTAACGTTAGAGTCACTGGCGAATTGCTTGTCCTCGTCCTTTAAGAAAACGACGATTTTCGTTCCTCTTCGCTGACCTTCGACTTCCTCGATTTGGTATTCACCTGCCCCGGAGCTTGTCCAGACATGGCCGGGCTCTTCTTCCCCCCAGGAGCGGGAGTAGACCTTGACTTCTTTGGCGACCATGAATGCCGAATAGAACCCGACTCCGAACTGGCCGATCAAGTTCTCGTTCTTCTCGCCTCCTTGTTTCAGGGCTTCGAGGAATTGTTTGGATCCAGAATGGGCGATCGTTCCGAGGCTCTTTACGAGCTCGTCTTTGGTCATTCCAATTCCGAAATCCTGGATCGTGATGGTGTTGGCCGTGTCGTCCGTGCTGATTTTGATCTCGAGATCTAGATCTTTGTCGAAGATGTCCTTCTCGGTCAGTTTGACGTGCCGGATTTTCTCCAAGGCGTCGGAACTATTGGATATCAATTCGCGGACGAAGATCTCTTTCTCCGTGTAAAGCGAATGGATAACGATATCCAAGAGCTGCTTAATTTCCGCTTGGAACTCATGTTTTTCTACATTGGTTGCGCTCATGAGAGTAAATGCTTATTCGTTTTGAAGCGTCTATTCGGTTACGCGCCGAGAAGGGGGCTTCAAGTTCAATTTTCGGATGCCCCCAGGAAAAGAGATCTTGGCCGAGTTTCAGCTGGTTAGGCTGACTATCCCTAGTCAGCCGAATTAGTAGAGTTCAACAGCTGTGGCTGACGAGGGAATCGTCAGCCCTGGCAATTTCGGGCCCTACTCGAAATCCGATTTTAAGACGCTTGCCGAGAGTGTGACAACGAAGTTGCCTACTTATGCTCGGTATCTGGCGTCTCGATTTCGAAGCCGTGTATCTTCTCTTCTTCTTCTGGAGTCGACAGCACTTTGTAAATGCACCAGCAGAACAGAGAGGTGACCGAAGCCACCGATATAAGCATTATGATCCATCCACCTATAGTCATGACTTGTTCTCTCCTTCGTTCTGAAACTTGAACTTATTGGCGATTGACGCCAAGAAGGCGATGAAAGCCGCGACGATGATTATTAGCAATACGCTGAATCGGGCCACGCCATTTGGCTCGATGAAGAGGTCTTTCCAATAAGAAGAGTAATCTTGTTGGCCCGTTATGATGTTGTATCCAAACACGTTTTGCGTTGTCCAAAGAGCGAAAATCGTGAGCAGGAATGCGGGCGTGATGAATTTCATGATGAACCCGTAGATTTTGGGTACCGGAAATGACGCGCCTTGGTTGGCCATTTTTAGACCGCGTTTGATTCCGATTACCCATCCGAAGATGATGATCTGCACCGTGGCTAGCACGAAGATCAAGAAGGTCCCCACCCAGAAATCGATGGTGTCTAGAGCCTTTAGGTCCTTGCTAAAATAGACGACAAATCCACTCCCGATGGCGGTAATGACTCCGAGCACGGCCACAGATCGATGGCGCCCGATCTCCATGGATTCCTCGAGAAAAGCGATCCCGGGCTGGAGCATGGAGAGCGAACTAGTGACCGCGGCCAGGAAAAGGAGGAAGAAGAACAAGAAACCGAAAAGTTGCCCTGCCGGCATTGAGCTGAATACCATGGGCAGGGCGTTAAAACCCAACCCGAGAGTGGACCCAGTAGCTCCGGCAACACCCAGGAAGGTGAAGGCGGCTGGAACGGTCATCAATCCCCCCAGACCAACCTCGCAAAATTCGTTTGCCGATGTCGCGGCGAGCCCGCTAAGGACGACATCGTCCTTCCTCTTCAGGTAGCTCGCGTAATTGATAATGACGCCAAAGCCGATGCTGAGGGAGAAGAATATTTGCCCTGCGGCGTCCAGCCACAATTGGAAATTCGTTAGTTGCTCGGGAAGCGATATTTCTCTTACCCGCAGGTTAGGGCTCGCTGACGCCTCTTCTACAGCGTTGCTTAACGAGCGTTCGCCGACGATCTCTCTGACCTTCTGCCAGTCCCCTCCGGCGGTCTGCTCCTCTAGCATCACTTTTGTCGGATTCCACATGTAGCCCAGGCCGTTCGAGACGTTCAGATCGGGATTGCCAGGATCTGGAGTTCCCAGCGTCATCACCCTCACTAGAACGACGAGAGCTAGAATTATGAGGGCGGGCATCGCGTATTTGCAGAAGAGTTCGATTCCCCTCGAAAGGCCCCGATAGATCAGGAAGAAATTAAGTATGAAGACGGCGACGAGAAAAAATCCCACTTGCTTGATGCCAAATCCGAAGGCGGCTCCGTTATCACTGATGCCCACGAAACTCCCGAAGAAGGCGCTAGCTTCATCGCCGCTTTGAAAATCGAGATTTCCAGCCATGAAATTGACAGCGTATCCCAGACACCACGCTTCAATATAGACGTAGTACATGTAGATCATCACCGGCACCAGCACCCCGAGAACGCCAAGGTACTTTAGGTTCTTGCGGCCTGTTAGAGCCCCAAGAATCCCCGGGCTGGAATTGTATCCCTTTTGACCGCCGGCTCGTCCCATGGCCCATTCCGCCCAGCATATCGAGAGGCCGATAATCAGGAAGGAAATGAAATAGGCCAGCATGAAGGCGCCGCCGCCATGCTTGGAAGCGAGCCCTGGGAAGCGAAGGAAGTTTCCGAGACCAACCGCGCTGCCGGATACGGCAAGAATTATTCCAATTCGCGAATTCCAAGTCTCTTTGGGGAAAGAGGAAGTCATGGCTTGAGGGTTTTAGAGATGGTCAAGTTGAAGGCCAGGAAAAAGAATGGGCTCGAAGTCGCCGATCTTCGACACATGGCGCTGGACTTCGTTGTCCAGTATTCTCTTTATGGTCTTTGCGAATCCATGTTTCCAATTGTCGACAGATACATCCTATTCGAGTGGCTGAAGATCTTCGGGCTCGTTTTGGGTGCGATGTTCGGTTTACAGCTGATTGTCGAAGTTCAGGACAGTTTCTCTGACTTGCTCTTCTACGACGCGGATTTCGGCCAGATCATTTTTTACTACATGGTGCTGGCTCCAAGCTTTCTTACGATATCGCTGCCCGCCGCTATCCTGGTATCCATTTTATACGCGCTCGGATTATTGCATCGGAATAACGAGTTTATTGCGTTTCGTACGGCTGGAATGAGCGTTTCGCGAATCACCCGAACCCTGTGGTTCGCAGGATTGGGACTCTCGGTGGGCTTGTGGTATCTGAACGCTAGCCTGATTCCCTGGTCGGTTGAGGCTTCGCGTAAACTAATGGATACGCTCGAGTGGGATCGGCAAGCGGAAGTAGAGGGCTCGGAAAAGGTGGGTCTTGTCTACAATCTAGCCTTCGACAATCGGAAAGACAATCGAATGTGGTTCATCAATCGGTTTAGCGAATACAAGCAAATGGGCTTTGGGCTAACCGTTTCGCTCATGGACGATGAACGGCGCGAAGTGAGGCGCATCGCGGCTGAAACCGGATATTACAGCGAGGGCGACAAGTGCTGGATTTTTCTGGAAGGGAGGGATAGCCAGTATGCGGCTGAGGACGGAGAATTGCTACGCACCTTGCCTTTCGAGAAACTGGAGACAGAAGAGCTTGGCGACGATCCCAGCTTGATGCTGCTCTTTGGAGAACGGCCCAAGGATCTTTCCTTCCTGGAGTTGAAAAAGATCACCGATAATTTTTCCATAACGGAAAATCCCAAGGTACTGGACTATCAAGTTAGGATGCATGCTTTAATGGCAGGAGCTGCCAGTTGCTTGATCGTGACGGGATTGGCTATTCCGTTCGCGGTATCTGGGGTGCGGGTCAATCCCGCGGTGGGCGTGTCCAAGTCGATAGCATTATTTTTTGGATACTATATTATGACGAGCGTACTAAACTCCTTAGGGAAGCAGCAAGTCCTCTCTCCGGAAGTTGCTGCTTGGGCTCCCAATATCTTTATGGTTTTGCTAACCTATGCATTGGTTAGGCGAGTGCGTTAGGATAGAACTATGATAAAAAAACGCGAAGAAATCGCTAGTCTGCTAGAAAGCGAATCAAAACGGAGCGATGTTCTTATTCAAGGGTGGGTTCGCACGCGAAGGGATTCCAAGAACTTCTTCTTCCTGGAGCTGAATGATGGTTCTTGCCTAAAGAATATTCAAGTTGTCGTGACGGAGGATACGCCTGGGTACGAAGAGCTAAGGGTGGTTCGTACGGGAGCGTCAGTGTCCGTTCTGGGGGATCTCGTTCCCTCGGAGGGGAAAGGGCAAAAATGGGAAGCGGCGGCCAAGGAAGTTTCGCTCATAGGCGATTCTTGCGAGACGTACCCGCTCCAGAAAAAGCGTCACTCCATGGAGTTTCTCCGGGAGATCTCCCACTTGAGACCTCGAGCCAATCTATTTGGAGCCGTATTCAGAGTTAGGAGCCGTTTGGCCTATGCCATTCATCGCTTTTTCCAGGAGCATGGATTTTTCTACGTTAATACCCCGATCATAACCGCTAGTGATTGCGAAGGCGCGGGCGATTTATTCAAAGTAACTACCCTGGACATGCACGAACCTCCAAGATCGGAGGATGGCCTGTTGGACTTTTCTCAGGACTTCTTTTCTCAGCCAACGTACCTCACCGTTAGTGGCCAGCTGGAAGGCGAGGCGTTCGCTACCTCCCTAGGCAAGATCTATACATTCGGTCCTACGTTTCGCGCTGAAAATTCCAATACGTCCAGACACGCTAGCGAGTTCTGGATGGTGGAACCGGAAATCGCCTTTTGCGATCTGGAGCAAGATATGGGATGGGCCGAGGACTTCGTTAAGTGGGTCATCAAAGACACGCTCGATTCGTGTCAGGACGATTTGGCGCTGTTCTTCCAATTCGTTGACAAGACCTTGGAGGAACGGCTGAGGTTCGTTGTCGAGCGGCCATTTCATAGGGTCTCGTACACGGAGGCGGTGCACATTCTCCA
>JAYZHU010000201.1:0-5010 GCA_036166175.1 Verrucomicrobiota bacterium
CACTGCCTTCCACGACACCTTGCTGGAAGAAACTCTGGTCCGTGCCGGACTGGTTATAGAAGTTCTTCAAACCAATCTCGTGCTCAGAGGACAGCTGAAAAGCCACATTGAAGAGGGCTCCTAGGTTAGCCGTATTGACTCCTTCGTCAGCCCGCATGTCAAACTCAGGGACCATAACAGATCCATCGACGCCCTGCTCTAACTCGTACCTGGCCTCGATAGCGTTAGTGCGTGTTTGGAAATCCCGACTATGCGTTAAGCTAGCCGTGTATCCAAACCGCTTTTCACCATATTCAGAAAGCATTATACTATCGCCAAATGCCAATGAGACGCTTTGATTCAGAGGAGCATCGCCCACTATAACCGGAGAAACAACTTGTGAGAGGTCATTCAATATCTCCGATTGCTCAGTATTGTTGAGCTCCGAGAGGTTCTCATTACGCTTCAGCCGATCGGGCATCGCGCGCGAACCATCGTCCTTACCCAGCCAATCATTGGAACCACCTGGGTACGAAAGAAAAGGATCGCCGGTCGTGTAAGTATTGTAACCAATTCCATAAGACACATTGTAGAAGAATTGGTCTGGAAACGACTTCGTCTGTATGTCGACTGCTCCACCAGTGAACTCGCCAGACTTGTCAGGCGTAAACGTTTTAGTCGTTTCGATTAAGTCCAACAGATCGGTCGGGAACTGGTCCAGTTGTACCGATTTCCTATTCGGGTCGGCACTTAGCAGGGTAGCACCATTGAGCGTAGTCGCATTGTAGCGGTCGGACAAACCCCGAACCACCATGTACTTGCCGTCCTGAATGGAAGCTCCAGTTACCTTCGCCAAGGCATCGGCCGCGTCGCCTAGTCCAAGGCGCCCAAATGTTTCAGATCCCATGGCATCGCTGATCGACGCAGCCTTTTGCCGTTGAGACAAGAGACCCACGTCCGATTCTAGTAGAACCTTGGCTTGAACCTTAAAGGATTCGAGTTCGACGATGTCGGATGCATCGTTGTACAAGAGTATATCGATTTTAGTTACCTCCCCTTCTGCGATGACCACCTCTTGTACTTGAGATGATTTGTAGTAGGGAGCCGTCACCACGACCGTATAGGTTCCCGCGGGAACCTCAGTCATGAAGTACCGGCCATCTACATTAGTCTTTGCAGACATCTGATTCTCTACGAGCGTAACTTTGGCACCCAATACGGAGCCGCCATAGTCAGCGTCTTGAATAGAACCTGAGATAATACCGGTAGCTGATTCTTCCTGCGCAAAGGAACTTGTGCAGAGGCCAGCCGCGAAAACGACTGACAAAAGGCTCTTGGCTATCGTGCCGAGAGGCTGTGATTTACGGGGGAGCAATCTAGTGGATTTCATCGATTTATGGCCCTTAGACGCTGACCACTATCCCACGCTTTCAACGAGAAATCCCCCTTGAGAAACTATTGTCACACCCCTGTCACAAAAACGCGCTTGCTGTAACCCTAATGTAACAATTGTCCTCTACCGCGAACGATCGTGGCGCGCGATTGGCGCAAACCGGGGTAAAAATCGCCATTTTTTTAACGACCACCCAGAAGTTCCTAAATCCCCACCTGATCCCAGATCGGATTTGTAACAAAGCCGACCGATAAAAAACGTATTACTTCAGGGGAAACTAATAAAACCGCTCCCGCGAAGGGAGCGGTTTTGATGAAAAGTGGCGGGATAGACGAGACTTGAACTCGCGGCCTCCTGCGTGACAGGCAGGCGCTCTAACCAACTGAGCTACTACCCCTTGTCGATAAGAGACGCAAAAGCTAGGATCCGCCATTCCCAAGTCAAGCGCCGTTTTGGGAAATTATCCGAAGAAACGTTCCCCTTTCGGAAGATTCAGGAGATTAGGGGGATAACTAAGCCCCCAACCCTTCAGAAACTTTGAACTAAGACAATTTCCGAGCGGAATCTATCAAATCGCAGAAAGACTTGGAATCCAGCGACGCTCCTCCAATCAAGCCGCCATCGATATCCGGCTGAGCAAGAAGATCATCTGCATTGGCTGGCTTCATGGAACCTCCATAAATAATACGGGTTTTTTCAGCTACTGCATTGCCGTATGCCTCTTTGAGCAAATACCGAATCGCTCCATGAACTTCCTCAGCCATTTCCGGGGTCGCCGTCTTCCCAGTTCCAATAGCCCATACGGGCTCGTAGGCAATAACCAAGTTGGACATGCCAGAAGCATCCACTCCATCCAATCCTCCGAGCAACTGCGTTTTGACGACATCCAAGGTCTCGCCCGCTTCCCGCTGCTCTAGAGTTTCCCCAATGCATAGGATAGGCTTTAAGAGGTTCTCCAAAGAGAATTTCACTTTCTCATTGATAAAGGCGTCGCTCTCGTGGAAGTACTCGCGACGCTCGCTATGGCCAAGTATGACGTATTTGGCGAAGACTGCTCTCAACATCTCGGGAGACACCTCCCCGGTGAATGCGCCGCTAGTTTTTGGATACAGATTCTGGGCCCCCAATCTTACGGCTGAACTTTCGATAGCCTGAGATACCCGCTCCAAAGCCACGAATGCAGGGCAAACGACTACCTCTACCGTCGCGTCTTTCGAAACGATCGAAGCGATTTCAGAAGCGAGCTCTTTTCCCTCTTCCGGCGTCTTGTTCATCTTCCAATTGCCTGCGATAATATATTTTCTGCTCATTTTTTGTAATCCTAAATTTTTGAGTACGGGATTTACTTGTCTTGAAGCGCCTCCACTCCTGGGAGCGGCTTACCCTCGAGGAACTCCAAACTCGCGCCTCCTCCTGTACTAATAAATGAAACATCTCCGCCAAAACCTGCTTGATTCACCGCCTTAACGGAATCGCCTCCACCTATTATGGAAATCGCATCCGGGTTCTTGGCGACCGCTTCAGCAATCGCGAAAGTGCCTTTGCTGCAGGCTTCGATTTCAAAGATTCCCATAGGCCCATTCATGAGAATAGTCTTCGCCCCAGCCAACTCCTGGGCGTACAAATCCATCGTTTTCGGCCCGATGTCGACGCCTTCCCAGCTATCGGGGATGTTGCCGTTCTCGTCAGTCGATCCAACGTTCCCGACTGACATATTGTCAAAATCGAGCGAGTCGACGATCATATTGTCCACTGGCAACAGGAACTTAACCCTTTTTTCTTCAGCCTTTTTCATTGCCAATCGGGCCGTGTCCACGAAGTCGGGCTCGGAAAGGCTGTCGCCAACTGTCTTGCCATTAGCAAGGGCAAAGGTGTATGCCATCGCACCCCCAATGAGAATCGTATCCGCTTTTTCCAGTAGGCGATCGATAACAGTGATCTTGTCGCTCACTTTGGCCCCTCCCAGAATAACCACAAACGGGCTTTTCGCATTCTCGGTCTTTTCACCCAGGTACTCCAATTCTTTCTGTATCAAATAACCGGCAACGGCGGGTTGAAGGTATTGAGCGATGCCCGCAGTCGAGGCATGGGCTCGATGAGCCGTTCCAAAAGCGTCGTTGATATAGACATCGCCCAAGCGAGCGAGTGACTGGGCCAATTCCGGATCATTCTTTTCTTCGCCCGGATGATAACGGACATTCTCCAAGAGGGCCACCGAGCCAGGCGTTAATTCTGAAACCCCTTTCTCGGCAACGTCGCCAACGGAATCCGGAACGAAAATGACGGGCTGACCTAGCTCTGTTGAAAGAGCTTCCGCTACTGGTACCAATGAATACTTGGGATTGGCTTCTCCCTTAGGTCGGCCCAAGTGGCTCAGCAAAACCGCCGTCCCTCCCTCTTCTATGACGTGTTTGATAGTAGGCAGCGCTCCTAATATCCGTGTTTTGTCGGTAACTTTGCCGTCCCGCAAAGGCACATTGAAATCGACGCGAATCACCGCTCGCTTGCCGGTTAGATCTATATCATGAATCGTTTTCTTAGCCATGGCGATCAGATCGACCTAGTGGCCGAACTCATTGGTTGGAATCTTCGGCGCAAGGCCAAATATGGAAACAGAAAAGCCCTTTGCCCGATAATCCGGGCAAAGGACCGAAAAAGCTTATTTAGGAAATCTTCTTGAGCAGATCGACCACGCGGTTGCTATAGCCCCACTCGTTATCATACCAGCTGACTAGCTTGAAGAAGTTTTCCGTCAGGGCGATACCGGAACCGGCATCGAAAATGGAAGAAGCCGGGCAATGGATGAAATCAGAGGAAGCCACTTCATCTTCCGTGTATTCCAGTATACCCTTCAGGGAGCCCTCGGAAGCCTCCTTCATTTTTTGGCAAATCTCTTCGTAGGAAGTCGCCTTCGTCGTACGAACCGTCAAGTCGACGACAGAAACAGTCGGCGTCGGAACGCGGAAAGCCATACCAGTCAGCTTGCCTTGAACTTCCGGAATGACGAGACCCACAGCCTTAGCCGCTCCAGTGGAGGACGGGATAATGTTCATAGCCGCGGCCCGGCCGCCCTTCATATCCTTGGGGGATGGGCCATCCACGGTTTTTTGAGTGGCTGTGTAGCTGTGAACAGTCGTCATCAAGCCTTCTTCAATTCCAAAATTGTCGAGAACGACCTTGGTGATTGGAGCCAAGCAGTTCGTTGTGCACGACGCATTGGAGATCAGCGTATCTTCAGCTGTTAGCGTATCGTCGTTCACACCAAGGACCACCGTCTTGACGTTGTCTCCCTTGCCCGGAGCGGAAATAATCACTTTCTTCGCGCCCGCGTCAATGTGCCCTTGAGCCTTCTCGTCTTGCACGAACAAACCTGTCGACTCGATGACGATATCCACACCCAAATCGCCCCACGGCAAGTTGGCCGGTACTTCGCGCAGCGCGAGACACTTTATGTTCTGCCCATTTACGACCAAGGTATCGTCGCCTTCCGCTTCCACAGTACCGTTGAAACGACCTTGGGTCGTATCGTACTTGAGCAAATATGCCAAGTTGGTAGCAGGAACTAAATCGTTTACTGCTACCACTTCGACGTCGTCGCCAAGGAGACCCTGGTCGACGATTGCGCGGAACACGAGGCG
>JAYZHU010000202.1:0-8802 GCA_036166175.1 Verrucomicrobiota bacterium
ACTCGTTTGCTGCGTAAAGAACGCCCGGATACGAAGGTTGTATTGAGCGAGCCAGCGAATGCCCAGCTTCTTGGAAGCGGAGTCGCTCAGGAGCGCGATGAGAATAATGCGCCAGCAGCTAGCCACTCGGCTTTTGAGCCGCATCCAATTCAAGGATGGACGCCCGATTTTATACCGTACGTACTTCAAGAAGCTGTGGATAAAGGCAATTATGATGAACTCATTCCCGTCCCCGGACCGGAAGGGATTGCTTGGTCCCAAAAATTGGCAGCTCAAGAGGGGATTATCACCGGCATTTCTGGGGGTTCGACGTTTGCCGTGGCTATGCAGATCGCAGAAAAGGCCGAGCCGGGATCGGTTATCCTTTGCATGCTGCCCGATACGGGCGAACGCTATCTGTCTACGCCCCTCTTCGCGGATATCGAGGAATACATGACCGAAGAAGAGATCACCCTGTCAAAGTCGACTCCCGGTTTCCAGATGGAGTAGTACTCGGCGATGGCGTTCACCATTTCGTAACAATGTGAAAGGCGTTTTGCCTTGAGCTTGGTCGGGCGCTGTTCAGTTCTGGAAAGCCTATGTTCGACACGAATGGAGCGCCATCGTCTCAGGTCGAATCGCCGGAACAGCCGAGCGATCATTCGTTCCTGACTTGGCTCCAGGTCGCTGCCTTCATTTATCTTCTCCTCGCAGGCGTTAGTACGATTGGAGCGGGTTTCAAGTGGGCCTCCGGTGGAGCGGAGGGGGCCGAGAAGATTTTCGCATTTGCTACCAATCCTGTTGTCGGCGTCATCTTAGGGACGCTTTCTACGGCGCTGGTCCAATCCTCTAGCACGGTGACATCCGTCATTGTAGGTCTCGTCGCGGGCGGTGTTCCGGTATCGATCGCCGTACCCATGATTATGGGAGCCAATATGGGGACGACGATTACCAACACCATCGTAGCCCTAGGCGATGTGAAGGATGGAAAGACGTTTAACAAAGCGTTTCGAGCTTCGACGGTGCATGATTTCTTCAATCTCTACAGCATAGTAATCTTCCTCCCGATCGAAGCGATTTTCCATCCGTTAGAGCGAATGGGGGGAGCTCTGTCTAATATGCTGGTGGGCGATTTCAATGCTTCCATGAAAGGAATCAATTTCATAGGGGCGCTTACGAAACCTCCAGCTGAATGGATTCAGGGGCGGTTGGCTGGAATGTCGGATACGCTTGGCGGAATCGTAATGGCGGCAATCGGTATTGGCTTTATTTTCATGTCGGTTGCCCGACTGGGTAAAGTATTGGGGGCCGTGATGCGCGGACCGGCCAAGCAGATCGTTGACAAGTCGTTCGCCGCTGGACCGGTGGTGGGGATATTGGCGGGAACCATGATAACGGTTTTGGTTCAATCGTCGTCGACAACGACTAGCTTGGTGGTTCCCCTGGCGGCAGCGGGCGTCTTGTCTTTGAGGCAAGTCTATCCCTTTACCCTGGGAGCCAACATAGGTACTTGCATTACGGCAGTTTTAGCAGCGACGGCGGTTTCAGGTGTCGGGGCGGGAGTCGCCATGCAGATTGCGATGGTGCATTTGCTTTACAACGTGTTCGGCGTGATCGTTTTCGCGGTGGTACCCTTTTTGTATGATCTACCGGTGAGATCGGCCGAGTGGCTGGGAAATAAGACGGAAAAGCATCGAGGCTGGGCGTTTGGTTATATCGGTTTGGTTTTTTTCCTTCTACCCGGGAGCGTGTTGGCGGTTCAGGCACAGTTAGATGGCGATGAGACTCCTCAGGAATCCCCCGAGTTTGATCCGGCTGCCAAGATGGAAGTGGAAGAGGAAATGCAAAAGTCGGGTACGGTCATCGAATAGATCTCCCGCTTCATTGCGACATAATGCTTTTCAAGGAGAACCGTCAGGTATTAGTCTGACAATATGCGTTCTCAAAAAGTTTTCTCCATTCTATTGGTAGCCCTTCTTGCCGCTCTGCATTCGCAAGCTGAGCTCGCTTTGGTCGTAGGTCCGGATTCTGGCTTGTTCAATCCCTTCGGAGTGGCCTTCAGTGATAAGGAGGAAATGTATATAGCCGAATACGAGGGCGATCGGCTTTGGAAATTTACGGAAGCCCGAGGGTTAGAGCGATTGGGAGAAGATATACCATTCAATGGTATGCACAATTTATGCCGCACTAAAGATGGTCGCATCTATATTTCTGATACACGGGCGAATCTGATTCGCATGCTTGATGAAAGAACAGGCAAAATATCTATTGTAGGCGGTACGGGGAAGGAGGGCTACAATGGAGAGGGCGTTAAGGCCGAGGATGCATTGCTTGCGGACCCCATTTCCATAAGCCTTAGCCCGGATGATTCCCGGCTTTATATCGCGGATATTCGCAATCGCCGCGTTCGATATATCGATTTGAATACTAATCGGGTCTATACGCTAGCTGGCAATGGAGTAATGGGGGTCCCCGATGATGGCGCTCAAGCGAATCGAAGCCCGTTGCTGGATCCAAGGGGAGTCGCGGAAGATTCGAAAGGGAATGTGTATATCCTTTCGCGACGAGGCCACGCCTTGCGAGTGGTTAAGCCAGATGGGAAGATATTTACGGTTGCAGGAACAGGATCGCCTCACAAAGCTGACGGGCCGGCTTTGATGGCGGGCCTGAATGGACCTAAACACATCTGTATCGACTTGGATGATAGCGTTATCATAGCGGATGCGGAGAATCATCTCATCAAGCGCTATGATCCTGACCGGAAAACAATTGAAACGCTTTTCGATCGAGGTCCCGGCAATTCTCCTTTGAGACGTCCGCATGGCGTTTGGGTGCGGGAAGATGGAACGCTGTATGTATGCGATAGCTACAATGACCGCATCCTAAAACTGGAACTTTAGGCATTATCCCGGGCTGAAAGATATTTTAGGTAGGGAGCACAAGCAGCCCTACCGATTTTGCCGATAATCTTCTCGCCGTTGCCTGGTGGGAGAAACTCCCCTTAATCCATCTCCTGGACCGCTCTTTCCTTCAACAGGTGCAGGTATTTCCGTTTCAGCAATCGCCAGGCAACTACGAAAAAGGCGGTTAGCGGAATGGCTAGAATCATTCCCAGGATTCCATCTAGGGCGGCCCCCCAGAAGAAAATGGCAATGATGATCACCATTGGATGCAGACCTGTAGACTTGCCCATAATCCTGGGTGTCAAGAGGTAGCCCTCGATCATGTGTACAGCGGTGAATATGGCTAGGGCGAAGATCACCAACTGCAAACTTCCCCCGTCGCTTTGAAAGTAAGCTAAGGGCAATACTGTCCCTATACCAATGATGCTCCCCAAATAAGGAATGATATTGAGGAAGCCGATTCCCAATCCAAGGATGATTCCGAAGTTCAGCCCGATTAAGGTGAATCCGGTTGCCAGTAATACGCCCATAATCAGAGCAATCACAACTTGTCCTCGGAAAAACAATACGATACTGCCTACGAATTCGTTGATGAGAAATACCGCATCATCTCTCCAATCGTCCTTGAGAAACGACAGTTGCTCGTGGATGTCTTTGCTGAGGTCCCGATTGGACTCGAGCATGAAAAATAGATAGATGGGTATGATGGCCAATCCAGTGCCGATGGCCAGGGCTTTGCCGATAAGCTTGCCAATGCTCGTGATGGCCGACTCAGATGAGTGGACGATGGACTCGATACTGCTTGAAAGCGATTCTCGAATACGGGCAAATGTATCGGTGCCTAGTTTCTCTTCGATAAACGCTACGATTGCCGGATAGCTTTCGATGGCTAGCTCGCGAATCTTTTCAATGAAAGTGGGGAGATAGTTGAAGAACTTTATGGATTGCTCGACTAGCGTGGGTAATAGAAGGCCTAGAGTCGCCAGCATTGCTCCAACTGCTAGGGCATATAGGGTAATTATAGCCCAGGTTTGGCTGAGCTTCAGTCGATCTTGGAAGATCTGGACAATCGGCCGTAACATGAGCGCCAATACGCCTGAGACGGCTAGAGGCCAAAGGACCTGGGCGAAGGTGGTGACGAATTCCCGGAATAAAACGAAAAGGCCGAAGCAAAAGGCGACGATGATGGTCAGGCTTATAAGAGCCAAGGCTGTGCCAATCAGCCGCCATTGATTGGGAGTCAAGCGTCGCGAAGAATCCTCTGAGGGCATGGTTTTGCGTAATACTTATCGGTCTTGAATTGCAACGAGAAATGTCGGTTGCCATGCGTGAATTCTCCCTCTCCTCTAAATCCATCGCGAGTGTTCATGGAGACTCTACTCATTTGCTATCGACAATATAACGCTTCCCAAACGTTGTTCGCTCTCTACGCGATGGTGGGCTTCGCTCGCTTTCTCCAAAGGATAAACTCTGTCGATTACCGGTCCGATTCTTCCATGCTCGAACATCTCTGCAAGAGCTTTAAGCTCTTCAACGGTCTCTCCAGCAAATGCGAAACTAGCGGATTTGCTGGTGAAGGCGCTGGTCATAAGGGAGCGAACCATTACTGATACGCGAGGATTCGCCGTAAAGTAGCGACCTCCCTCGATTAGAGAATTGATGCACTCCGAATAGGAACTCTTCGCCACCATATCCAGAATAACATCGTAGCGTTCTCCATTCTTCCAAAAAGGCTGCCGCGTATAGTCTATGAAGTGATCAACGCCGAGGTCGCGAAGCATGCCTTCTTTGTGGCCGGCGTCTACTGCAGTAACTCGCGCTCCCTTGGATTGGGCTATTTGAACCGCATAAATGCCAATGCTTCCCCGGCCCCGTTGACGAGAAGCCGGTCCCCGGATTGGATTTTCGCTCGGCGCATGAAATGCAGGGCGTTCAAGCCTCCAAGCGGTATCGCGGCTGCCTCATTGGAGCTAAGGTTTTCAGGTATGGGCACAACTGTGTAGGTCTCGGGCAAAGACAGGTATTCGCCATAGGCTCCGAGCTTGAGTTGGCTCGAACCGAATACTCTTTCTCCAATTTTGAATTTCTTTACTAGGGACCCAAGAGAGACTATCTCCCCTGCAAAATAGCCAGCGAGAATGGGCCTTTTTGGCCGGAGTATCCCCATAGCGATGCGATGAGGTAGCCAGAACCATTTCGCAGGAAACTGAAAGCTGCGTAGCTCGCAATCAGCCTTGGTTACCTCAGCTGCGTGAACGCGGATGAGGATTTCGTTGTCTTTCGGTTCTGGAATAGGGACATCTTGGATCTGAAGCGCCTCAGGAGGCCCGTATTGATAGTAGACGGCTGCCTTCATTTTCGATGGAAAGCAAAAGGATCTATCTAATGTGACACGCGATTGCCTTTATTTTCGTATTCGATTTCGTATTTCAGAGCAACTGCTCCTGTCGAAGACGGGTTTGTCTCGACAAGCTTAAGTTTTGGTGAGCGGACTCCTTCAACAACTAGAGGTGTTCCTCGGCTGATCAAAATCGGGGCTAGGCTCAATTCGATCGTATCGACCAGTTGGGCGTCGAGGAGGCTTCGAAAAAGGCTGCCACCGCCAAATAGCCAGATATCTTTGCCAGGCTCGCATTTCAGTTTCTCCAAATGAGTGACGGCGTCCTTCTCGATAACTACTTGAGAATCGAAGTCTGATGGCAGAGAACTCGATTACACGTAGGTTGTCATTCCTGGCATCACGGGTGCCGGGCCATGCTTAGTCACTTCGTAGGTCTTCCTTCCCATGATCAGCGCGTCGAGTTGTTGGAAAAACGAGCCAAAATCGGCATCAGGATCCATTTCAATCCAATCGCATGCCCCATTTGGACTGGTGATGAATCCATCTAAGCTACTGGCAACGCAGTACCGGAGGCGCCTCATAGATTAGAATTAAAAGATTCGTTTGGTCTTCTCAAATAAAGAGAGCTGTTTAGATGTATCATCTCGGGAAAAGAGAGGCATCCAATCCCGGAATGATTCTCAAGGCGTTCTTGTAGTATAGCTTCTTCAAGATCTCGTCGGGCAGATCGAGCCCATACATGCGCCAAAAGGCGTGGTAGCGTTTGTAGTAGGGGAAGTACTCGTCCGATGATTCAAGCACACGGAAGTAGGTCGGAAATTCTTCGGTCTTGTATGAGTCCTTTCCAAAGAGGACACGATCCTGATGTTTCTCGAAAAACCAGTTGGCCATGCGTGGCTGGCGCCCGAGCTCGGCAATGATAGCTCCGATGCCGACATGCATATTGGGAATCTCCTCCAGAACGTCGCTGAGTCGGCCCAAGTCATTGGCCATCCAGCTCATATGAGCAGATATGAAATTCGTGTTCGGGTGCTTTTTGAACATATTGTGCTGCTCTTGGATGATTTGCTCCCAGGGGGCTGGATTCGTATTCGAACGTTTGCGACGTGGATGGGTCTTCAGTTCTAGCCAGCGCTCGTTCTGATTATCATGAGGCTGCCAAAATGGCTTTGGATCGGCCGAGTGGATAATGACCGGGATACCCAGTTCGCCGCACTTTGCCCAGACTGGATCTAGGCGCGGATCGTCGACGGCTACACGTCGCCCATCCGCGTCCGTATTGGACAGGCCTAGGCTCTTATAGACCTTCAAGCCCTTTGCTCCATTCTTATAGTCTTCCTCGAGCTGGGCCACGGCTTTCATGGCCCAAGAATTATTGTCGACTCCATTGAAGTTCAGATTGGTGAAAATCGCGAATCGATTTGGGTAGGTCTTGGCGACACTGTTAGCCATTGCCTTCAGTTGCGATCCACCTCGCCCGCTTAAGTTTACCATGATACCCATATTCATGGCATCCATTTCGACAATACGATCCGCTAGATCAGACGGTCCCATGCGCCATTGATGGCTGTGCACGTCGATAAATGGAAACTTGGCTCGTTCTATCGGCGTTTCGGGAACGACTAAGGTCGATGGGGGATCGTAGTTTTCCCAATCGAGATTCTGCCCCAGAAGGAGGCCGTTTATGGATATCGCGAGTACCGTGGATCGAAACAGGTGGATGGTCTTCATTAAATTTGGTATTGGAAATTTAATTTCGATGAGCGAAGTCGGGATTCAGGATCGTGGGAATAATCGCGTTGGAACGCTGCTGCCATTGGTTGAGTTCTTTTAGAAGATCATCAGCTATTTCTGGATGGGACTTCGATAATTCCCGTTTTTCCTCGAGATCATTGCCCAAGTTGAAAAGCTCGATTTTCCCGCTTTCGAAATACTGGATCAATTTCCAGTCTCCTTTTCGAATGACGCTGCATGGAGTAGCCCTCCAGTACATGCGGTTTGTGCCGTGAATGGGAACAACGAGGTTGTATCCGTTTCCTTGCAAATAGAGTGGGTAGTGCCAAAAAATAGAGCGGTTTTCCAATGCGGAATTGCCTCTTATCAGAGGAACGATAGATCGGCCATCCACCGGTTGGCTTGACGGTAGACTCGATTTCGCTAGATCAGCGAAAGTGGGCAGGTAATCGACACCGGTGACAGGCGTATCGCAAATCGAGTTAGCCTTAATCTCGCCTGGCCAGACGGCAAACATGGGAACGCGAATACCGCCTTCGTAGAAAGCCCCTTTGGCTCCGCGCAAAGGAGCATTTGGCGTTGATCCTGCGTGTCCTCCGTTGTCGGAAGTGAAGATGAACAGCGTGTTGTCTGCCAGCCCTTGGGATTGGATTGATTTATAGAGTCGCCCAACATTCGTATCCACAGTTTCGATCATAGCCGCGTAAGTTGGATTCCATTCATATTCCCAGGATCGACCAGAGAGCTTCCTTTTATACTTCTTTACTAGAGATGCTTCAGCCACCAAAGGAGTGTGTACGTCCCAGTAGGCTAAATATAGGAAAAAGGGTGTTTCAGTTTTCGATTCCGTTTCGACGAACTCGATTGCCGCATCCGTTAGTGTTCGGGTGGCTGTCTTGTCGTTGTAATACTTTTTGGATAAATCGGCCCCCAATCCGTTGGTATCATTGATGTCGAATCCATGCCCATTTGGGCCGAGGTGCCATTTGCCAAAGTGAGCGCTGCGGTAGCCGGATTTCTTCAAGATTTCAGGTATGGTCGTGAAAGAGGGATTTAGAACTTCAGCTGATGGTATAGCGCCGTCGCCTTTGCTGTCTCCCCTGCGAGGCACGAGGAACTTCATATTTTCTATCTTGCCTTTCGCTCTGCTGCCCGGGGTCCACATCTGGGTGCGGGTGATGTAGGTTCCGGTCACTAAGATAGCCCGTGACGGCATGCAATTCGATGCTCCTGGGTAGGCGTTGCTGAAGACCATTCCTTGCTGGCTGAGAGCATCGAGTTGAGGCGTTTCGTAGAAACTGGCGCCATTAAAGCCCACGTCACTCCAGCCTAGATCATCGGCGATGACGAATACGATATTGGGCTTGCTCGAGGCGAATGTAAGCGAGCCTATCAGGGCGATGGACGCGGCGAGCAACCGGTGCTTTGGAATACGGGGGATCATGGAATGCGGTAGCTACCTGTGAGAATGGGCAAAGAGCTTTGGGGATGGAGACTTTTGAAGTCCTTTTGAAAAGGATTTACCAAAATTAGCGGTTGCTTGGGAATGGGATTGTTGACCGGATGAGGGTTGGAACTACACCTGTTTCGGCAATTTAACGTCGAAATCCAGAACAGCTAACCTCGTAGTTTCATAAAAACGTATCCAAAAAAAAGGATAAAAAGTTGCAAGTGGCTGGTTGGTAAAGCATTATGTTAGTTGCCACACAAAACATAGACCAAACCAAAAAGCCACTCGTTTCCTCGAAGGCCGCGGAGCGCAGGAAAACGTGTTCGCCGAGCTCAAAAGCCAGGGAGCTCTGGGGTACGTTCCTTGCCGCTGCCAAGCGGCCAATCAAAGCTACA
>JAYZHU010000203.1:0-6522 GCA_036166175.1 Verrucomicrobiota bacterium
CTAGTATTAATCCCGTCTTCACAAATCGTAGCTTACTCGATCATTCCGCTTGCCATGAAAGTCTCTGGCGGCCGATCTTCTACATCACAATGAAAAACAACGCCGGTGAATCGCGACACCAAAAACGAGCGCTCGTTCTCGTGTTTGACGGAATAGAAGAAGTTGAAGCCCTGGCCCCAGTTGACGTTCTTCGCCGAGCTGGTGTCGAGACTACGATGGCCAGCCTTAGCGGATCGAAAAGCGTCAATGGAAGAAATAGCATCTCCTTTGAAGCCGATGCCTTTTTTGAGGATATTGAACCGGAATCCTTCGATCTCCTATTTCTACCCGGTGGACCCGGCGTCCTTGAACTCGTCGATGACAAGCGGGTTTCCCAGCTCATTCTGTCCTTCGAGCAATCGAGGAAGCCGATCGCCGCGATTTGCGCTGCCCCCAAAGTATTAGCGGCTGCTGGTATTCTTGATGGACGGAAGGCAACGAGCCACCTATCGGTCCGCTCCGAACTTTCTCGAGCTAGTGACGAGCCTATCGTCGTCAGCGACCACATTTTGACGTCCCAAGGCGCCGGCACAGCCATAGATTTCGGGCTCGAGCTCGCTCGACTTTTAACCGGCGATGAATCCGCTAGATCCGTTGCCGAGTCCATTCATTCTCAATAGTAGACCTCTCATTTATGGTAAAAGAACACGATTTCATCGCCATCGGCGGCGGCAGCGGCGGCTTCAATGCGGCTAGAATCGCTCGCCAATACTCAGATAATGTAGCGATAGTAGATGGAGCCGCCGAGCTAGGAGGGCTATGTATTTTGCGCGGCTGCATGCCTTCGAAAACGCTGATCTACTCCGCTGAGGTCCTCCACTTGGCTCAAAAGGGGAACGAATTTGGACTAGATATTCCAGAAGCGCGCGTTAGCATGGAAAAGCTGCATCAGCGAAAACTGGATACAATCAGGGAATTCACCGACTACCGCGTCGAGTCCATGTTGAGTGGCAAGTATCATCTATACAGGAACTTCGCCAAATTTATAAGCGAGGACACTATCGAGCTCGACAACGGGGATCGCCTTAGAGGCAAGCATTTCATCATCGCGACCGGCTCCGATGTCTCCAAGCCGCCTATCCCCGGAATAGACGAACCGGATATTTGGACGAGTGACGACGTCCTCGATCTCGCTAGTCTACCGGAATCGATCATCGTTCTCGGCGGTGGAGTTGTGGCTTGCGAGCTCGCTCAATTTCTCCATCGAGTGGGTGCTAAGACGACCCAAATTCAACGTAGCCCTCACATCCTAAAAGACCAGGCTCCGGATGTTTCGGAAGTGGTCGAGACGGCTCTGCGTGACGAAGGGCTCGATCTCTACACTGGCACGAAGCTCCAAAGCATCGGCCGTACAAACGATGGGTTCGAGGTCGTCTTCGACCACGACGGAATAGAAAAACGCTGCTCCGCCAAGCATGTCGTCAATGCTCTGGGCCGATCGCCTGCCACCGGGAATCTCGGCCTAGACGAAGCCAGAATCGAACTCAAGCCCAACGGGCAAATCGTCACCGATACCTACCAACGGACCACCAACTCTAAGGTCTATGCTGCGGGTGATTGCGCGGGACCTTTCGAGATTGTCCACACCGCCGTGCTGCAAGGAGAATTCGCCGCCTATCACGCGTTCGGGATCGATAAAACGCCACTCAACTACGACCACATGCTCGACGTGGTTTTTACCGATCCCCAGATCGCCCGCGTAGGTCTTACCGAAGCGGTTCTCAGAGAGAGGGTTATCGATTTTGTCGTCGCCGATTACCCTTTCGACGATCACGGGAAATCTATTTTGATGGAAGCGAAATACGGATTCGTCCGGGTCTTTGCGGAAAAGCCCACTGGACGCATTCTTGGAGCGGAGATCGTATCCAAGGACGCCGGAGAGCTCATTCACGCTCTATCCGTAGCCGTATCCAACAACCTAACCGCAGAATCCTTGCTTCGGGCCCATTGGTACCATCCGACCCTTTCGGAGATCCTAAGCTACCCGCTCGAAGATATCGTAGACGAGCTCTCTGACCGAGCCTAACCGTTTCGGAAGATATGCGTCAGCTATTTATCACGGGCACCTCTCGCGGCTTCGGGCTAGCATTGGCCAGGCAATTCGAAACGGAAACTACGAAAATCACGGGACTGTCACGCTCCCCGGGCGACTTTCAAGGAAACCATATCGCCTGCGACCTCAGCGAACCTGAATCCGCCTCCGATACGCTCGATCAAACCTTCGCCCAAGCGAACTGGCAAGACTGCGATTCGATCATATTTATTGCCAATGCAGGCATTCTGAAGCCAATCGATTTTCTCGAGAACCTTTCAATCAACGATATCCTAAATAGCCTTACAATCAACTTGACGGGCTCATTCATCTGTCTGCAGCGGTTCCTGATCGCTACTCGCGATTTGCAGCTGCCCAAAGTATTTATACAAATTAGCTCTGGAGCCGCTTTGCCAGAGCGGGCCAAACCTTCCTGGTCGCTGTATTGTGCCGCCAAAAGCGGGCAAGAGCAACTGGTAAGGACGATTGCTAAAGAACAGAGCTATTCCCCGTTTCCTACCAAAGTGGTCAACTTCAATCCGGGTGTCATGGAAACCGCGATGCAGGAACTTATCCGTGCTACGCCGAAATCAACCTTTCCCCAGGTTGATCGTTTTATTGAACTAAAGGAAAAGGGTCAGATCAAGGAACCCGCAACGGTTGCTGACGCTCTCGCCAATCTCATTGACTCTTACGATAAGCTCCACAACGGAGCCACTTATCAATATTCCGATTTCCTGGAAACTCGTTAAGAGTACTCCACTTATATATCTATGACCTATACGCCTCCCAAATTTCTCGTCGATTTACTGAAAGCCAAAAGCCCGTCCGGGGCTGAAGGGCAGGCTCAAGCCGTATTTGACCAATACGTCGAATCGAGTGCCGACACCTATCAACGAGACGTGCTGGGAAACCGGATCGCTACCTTGAATCCCGAGGGAGGTCCAACCGTCATGTACTCAGGGCATCTCGACGAGCTGGGATTCATCATCAACTACATAGATGACAACGGATTCCTCTACTTCCGTACCATCGGAGGGCACGACCGGCTGATCATTCCCGGGCGACGCATCCTTTTACAGACCCACAACGGAATCGTCAAGGGTGTTACCGGAAAGCGAGCCATCCATATGATGGATCAAAAGGATCGCGAGAAGATCCCCAAAATCAATGAGATGTGGATCGACATTGCCGCCAAGGATAAGGCGGACGCGGAATCGCGCGTGCGAATTGGTGACGTGGCCACCTATGACCATGAGTTTGAACTCATTAACGGATCCGTGGGAACCGCCCGGGCCTTCGACAACAAATGCGGCTCCTACATCGTGGGAGAAACGATTCGACGTCTCGCCAAAAGCGAAAAAACACTAGAAGCCAAGGTTGTTTCCGTGGGCACCTCGCAAGAGGAAATTGGCGTGCGGGGAGCCACCACCTCTAGTTTCGGAGTCGCTCCCGACTTCGCGGTAGCCGTAGATGTTGGGCACAGCACGGATCACCCCGATTGCGATAAACGAAAATTCGGATCCACCAAGCTAGGAGCCGGTCCTATTATTACTCGCGGCCCAAATATTAATCCAATCGTATTTGATAAACTGATATCCGCAGCGGACGATCGAACCATTCCCTACCAACTCGAAGGCGATCCTTATCCAACCTATACCGACGCTCGAGCGATTCAGATGGCTCGCGCTGGCGTCGCAACCGGATTGCTCTCTATTCCTTTGAGATATATGCACACGCCTAGCGAAGTCGTGGATCTCGAGGACGTGGAAGCCTGCGTCAGGCTCTTAGTCGCCTTTGCCGAAGATCTAAAAGCCGGCGAGACAGGGAATTGGTAACGGTCCTTTAGCACCGTTCGACTCCATAGCTCTTAAACGCTTGGTCCACCATCTCTAATTCCGCGGTATTCTGAAACAGGGTATAGCTAGGAGCCGTGATCAGCGACGCCGATTCAGCGGGTATTTCAACTACCGAAAGAATTGGGGATTTCTGTCCGATACAGGTAGTTAGCTTATCCAAGGCTTCGTCAAAGCCTTCATCGCCTGTTTCCAGAATCCGAGCCTGGCCAACTATCTTATAGCCCTTCTGAGTTGGCGCATCCAAGAAGCTCAGGCATACATTCGGGGAATCGCGTATATTCGTCACTGTATTCGGCGAAGCAATCTGGGCCACCCAAACTCGATCATCCCCTCCGTATAGTCAAGCCTCCTTCGGACTCACATTCGGGGTTCCATTTTTCGACACCGTAGCCAATCAGCAAAGCACGCAGTCCTCTATCGAAAACTGTATCCCATTGGTAATTACAGATTTCATAGCATTCGAAAAATCAAACTCGGTCAATAGTAATGAAAGGCGAATGTGACTTCTTCGTCATCGCCAAAAACCTCTACCATTTCTGGCGTCCACGGTCCATAGGGGGCTCCATCTTCCACCGCGGTGCGAGCCATGTAAATGCCAAGGAACTTCGAGGTGGTTCCGGGCATATTTTCCATATCTCGAACGTATCCATTTTTGTCTAACACAAACTTGATCACAGCTTTTGTGCGTCGCTCATCCACGGTAGCCTCATTTGCCAATGAATTCCAGCGAGCGCTTACTGCCTCGATCAGCCGTTCCATATATTCGCCAAACTCGCTGAACTTGGCATCAACCGCGATTCTTCCCGTTCGGGACACACCGGGAGCGTGGTTCCGGACGGGTCCCGGCGCCACTTTCGGCAATCGCGGACGTGGTCGCGGCGAAGGTTGCGAGGCATCAGAAACTTGTTGAGGGTTTTGGGGATCAACCGCAGGCCGCAAGGCGGCGAATTCCTGAGCATCCTCCTCGCCTTCTTCCGCCTCCCCCTGAATATACTCATTCAAATTGGTGGGGGCATCCGTCTCATCGTGATCTACCTCGGCCAATCCAGTCTCGTCAAGGTCACGCTCTTCCTGTTCGCCAGGAGTAGGGATTTGCCTCGCTAAAGGCTGAGTGGGCGAAATTGGAGTAATCAATGGCTGAGGCTCGCTCGGCTCGTTTTCCTCCAATTCCTGGAACAAGGGAGCAGGAGGAGGCGAAAATTCCGGCGGGCTCAGATCGCCAGTTATAAATTGGTTTGTCTCGATATCGTCATCGCTTTCCGAGGAGGGACGATTCTCGGGATCGATCTCGTCGGGCAACTCCTTCTGAGCTGCCTGTTGGCTGCGGGCCGCAAAAGTGTTGGCATCATCCGGCTCGTTCTCAGGAGCATTCGTATTGGTTTGGGTGTAGCTTTGCTCAGGCTCCTCCTCTTTTGGGGGCTCTAGCTCGATCTCGAAGTCTCGATAGCGATTAACAATCTCCTCTCGCTCGGTGGTGAAAATGTCCTCAGGCATCCAGAATATCCCAATTAAATGGAATAGAACCGTGCCAATCAGCCCCGCAATCAACGACTTTCTTGAAACCAGTCGTCGCTCCAACAAGGTCCGAGCCAGCATGTGGTCACTGGCGACGGGCCCATCGCTTTTCGGCTTTTCTCGGGGCTCAAGGTTCATGAGGAAACGCTCAAATCAGATTATGACGATCTAGCATACGCTTTGTTTCATCGATTGGCAATCCCATGATATTAGAATGGGATCCCTGGAAGCTATCGACGATCAATCCCGTACCCTCCTGAATCCCGTAGGCCCCAGCCTTGTCCAGCGGATTGACGATCTCAAAATAGCGATCGATCGTCTCATCATCGAATGATTTGAAGGTCACTTCACTACGAACCCCAAAGGTTTCCTCGATACCCAGTTCCCGGCACTGAAGTGAAACTCCCGTATATACAACGTGGGTACGTCCTGAGAGCCTGGCCAACATCCGCTTCGCCTCCTCCAAATCCGCCGGTTTAACCAAAACTTTCCCATCGAGGTGCACAGTCGTATCTGAACCAAGAATAAATCGACTTGGATGCCTCCGAGCTACCCAGCCCGCCTTTAATGCCGCATTCTCGCGGACCATTTGTTCGGGATCCGCATGGCCCTCTTCAAATTCCTCTACTTGGGCAGGAATGATGTCAAACCGAGCGCCGATCCGCTCAAGTAGCTCCTTTCGCCGTGGAGATGCTGATGCCAGTATGAAACTCATAGATAATCCGTCGCTATCGAGGTATTGAAATCACAGACCAAATTGGACGATTCGACTAACAGAAAGGCCTTGGCCAAGGCAAACGAAACCTCGCATCCTGCCACTATACATCTTACCCTGCTATCTCTAGAGCTTGCCCTTTCTGGCATCAGGCGTTCACTTCTGAGCCTTCTTAATGAAAATCGGCCTTGCCCAGATCAATACAACCGTTGGGGATCTGCAAAACAACGGAGAGCTAATCCTAGATGCCTATAAGCGGCTCCAAACAGATGGGGCCGATATCATAGTGTTTCCGGAATTGGTGATCACTGGGTATCCTCCACGAGACTTGCTCTTCAAGCAGAGGTTTGTTCCCGACAATT
>JAYZHU010000204.1:0-28021 GCA_036166175.1 Verrucomicrobiota bacterium
AAAATAAGTCGCCTAACCCAACGAAAGGATCGACTCGATATCGCCGAGCCTGAAACGGAGGGAGCAATTCGATCGTCTCCGTTTGGCGTATTGACGCGCAGCAACCGAACACGAGTTCAGGCAACGGGCGAACAGGCTTACCGAGAATTGCTGCAAGAGATTCGCGATGCGAAGTCTTCTATCGCAATCACTACTTTCATTCTTAGCCACGATTCGATCGGACGACGCGTAGTGAAAGAGCTTTCCGAAAAAGCAAAGTCCGGCGTAGAGGTGCGGCTGCTTCTAGACGCGGTAGGGTCATGGGGTAAGAAGTCACTCTATATGCGGGAGCTCGAAAAGTCTGGAGGTCGGATTGAACGCTTTATGCCGGTTCTCCCTTTTCTCTCATTCGGGCGAGCCAACCTGAGGAATCACCGAAAACTGGCCATTTTCGATCACTCGCGAGCAATTATCGGTGGTCGCAACATCGGAAAAGAATACATGGGCCCAACGCGATCCCGCAAACGATGGCAAGACCTCAGCCTCCTAATCCAAGGACCAGCGGTAACCCAACTTTCGGCAATTTTCGAAGCCGATTGGCGATTTGCCTGCAAGAAAGTGCAGGACAAACCGCGCACTATTCCACCTTCAACAGTATTCGACGGACCCGATGCGAGCGAAATCGAGATCATGGCTAGCGGCCCTGACACGAGAGGAGACCCGCTCTACGAAAAAATCCTTTCCGTTATACAGGAAGCTGACCATTTCGTTACCATTGTAACTCCGTACTACATTCCAGATGAGGTGCTTCAGAGATCGTTGATGGTTAAAGCTCGCTCGGGGAAGCAAGTGAAACTTGTTATCCCAAAAAAATCCAATCACCCTGTAACCGACCTGGCGAGGAAGCACTTTCTACGAGAGTTGGCTGAATCAGGTGTGGAAGTACTTCTCTACAGAGCGGGAATGCTACACGGGAAGGCGATAATCGCTGATGATTCGATTGCCATGACAGGCTCAGCGAACATAGATCTACGCAGCCTTTTCGTTAACTACGAACTCGGAGTTTTCCTATACGGAGATAAGGATATCCGCGCAATCCAAGACTGGATAGACGAACTACTAATGAGCTCCGAGTCCTTCAATGATACTCACCAGGATGACCCTCCTTTTCTCAAGGCTATAGCGGAAGATACCTGCCGGCTACTTGCGCCACTTCTCTAAGACCACTATCAAGCAATCAAACCCTATCAGTTCCGCTAGTCCTCGGATTCACCGCCATCCCGAAGCAGCTTGTATTCTACAGAATCCCTGATTGCTTGCCAGCTGGCTTCAATAATGTTGTCGCTCGCTCCAACCGTTCCCCAGATCTCTTCCCCATCGGCGGATTCGATCAGCACTCTGGTCTTAGCATTCGCTCCTGATTGGGATGCCAGGATCCGAACCTTATAATCCTTAAGCTCAAGGTTCTTAAGATTTGGATACGTTTTCACCAACGCCAGTCTCAGAGCGCTGTCCAGGGCCCCAACGGGACCGCTCGATTCAGCGACCGTGTAATGCGGTTCCCCATCAACATTGACTTTGATCGTAGCCTCGGAAGTGGTTGGCTCGTCGGGAGAACGCTTTTCGACTATGACTCGGTAACCCTCGAATTCAAAATGCGGATTATGCTTGCCTGTAAATTTTTCTAGAAGCAACCGAAGCGACGCATCCGCCGATTCGTACTCGTAGCCATTGAATTCAAGCTCCTTCAGCTTATCAATGATGGCTTTTGTTTCAGGAGAGCTTCTATCGATGTTCACTCCCAACTCCTGGGCTTTCATCAATAGGCTGCTACGTCCTGCCATGTCGGATACAAGCACGCGTTGCTTATTCCCGACTTTTTCTGGTTGTATGTGCTCGTAGCTGTATCCGACTTTCTTAGTCGCATCCGCATGGGCGCCTCCCTTATGGGTAAATGCGGACAGCCCCACGTAGGGCGCTTTTTTATCGTGAGACTGATTTGCCAAGTCGGAGAGGAACAGGGAAATATCACGCAAATTCCCTAGGTTTGGGCTGCAATTCATGCTGAAACCGAGCTTCAAATCCAGGTTCGGGATGATCGTCGTCAAATTCGCATTGCCGACTCGCTCGCCATATCCATTGAAAGTTCCTTGAACATGGGTGGCTCCGGCTTCAATTCCGGCGATTGAAACCGCTACTCCAACACCTGCATCATTGTGGCAATGCACTCCAATCTGCGTATCGGGGAACCGTTCGACGACTTCTCGAGTTACGCTTGATAGTTCGCCGACCATCTTCCCTCCATTCGTATCGCATAACGCCAAGCAATCCGCTCCGCCCTTAACCGCTGCCTCTAGCGTTTTCAACGCGTATTCCGAATTGTCCGCGTACCCATCATAGAAATGCTCGGCATCGTAGATAACTTCTCTACCATTTTCTTTCAAAAACCGGACAGAGTCCTCGATCATCGCAAGATTTTCTTCCGGCTGAACCCGGAGCACCTCTTCGACATGCAGAAGCCAGGTTTTGCCGAAAATCGTCACTACAGGCGTTTCCGCCTCCAGTAATGTTTGCAACTGCGGATCTTCGTCCGCGTCGAGATTACCTCTTCGCGTAGAACCGAAGGCAGCGATTTTCGAGTGCTTTAGATCCAGCTTCTTAGCCTCATCGAAAAACGCCATGTCGCGCGGGTTCGACCCAGGCCAGCCACCTTCAATGTAGTCTATCCCAAACTGGTCGAACTTTTTAGCTATTCTCAGTTTGTCGGTCACAGAAAAAGAAATGCCCTCCCCTTGGGTGCCGTCTCTCAAAGTCGTGTCGTAAACTAGAATCTTCGGTTTGCTCATCTCTAAATTCGATTTCTATAGGGTGATCTGCTTTGATTCTATGAATGCTTTGATAGTTTTAGCGTCTGCATGCAATGGGTATTTGACGATTTTCCTGCCTTTTAACGCTTCCAAGCTCGGGTGGATCGCCTCCTGCCCAGTTGCTTCCAGCACCGTTTCAGGAAACTTGGCAGGATGGGCAGTAGCCAGGATAACGCAATGTTCAAACTCGTCTAGTTCCTTGAAAGCGCAGGCCGTATGTGGATCACACACATACCCATATTTTTGATACACGGCTTCAATTTTATCCCGAATTTCCTCATCAGCCATTCGCGAACTCGACATGGATTTGATAATGGATTGATCGTCCACTTTGAAAATGCCTGTCGATTTGAAATTCTCCATTACCTTGCGAACGTGATCTCCATCGCCTCCGAGAGCGTAATAAAGGAACCTTTCGAAATTTGAGGCGACTTGAATATCCATAGAGGGGGCCAAGCTTTGGATCGCCGCGCCAACTGAATACTCACCCTTGTTGAAAAACCGATTCAATATATCGTTCTGGTTCGTCGCTACACGAAAGCCCGCCACCTTCATGCCCATTCTGTAAGCCAGCCATCCCGCCAAGACATTGCCGAAATTTCCAGTAGGCACTACGAATGTCGTTTTCTCCCGACGGGCTTCGCCGATTTGCAGCCAAGCGTAAATGTAATATACGCACTGGGCCAGAATGCGGGCCAAATTGATTGAATTCACCGCCGAAAGCTTGATGCGTTCGCTAAATTCACGATCTCCAAACACCGCCTTGAGCTCTCGTTGAGCGTCGTCGAAACTTCCTTCTACGGCGATCGGGAAGACATTGGATTCCCCGGTGCAAGTCATCTGCCGTTCTTGCAGCGAGGATATTCGGCCATCCGGGTAAAGGATAAAAATATTCACCCCGGATCGACCTATAAGCCCATTTATAGCCGCGGCTCCCGTATCTCCCGAGGTAGCTCCTAAAACGTTGATCGCATTGTCCGTTATCGCAACCTGCCTCTCGTAAAGTCTTCCCAGCAATTGCAGGGCATAGTCCTTGAAGGCGAGCGTTGGGCCATGAAATAGCTCCAGAACACTGATCTGGTCATCCAATTTAATAAGTGGCGCCAGCTTGGCGTCATCAAATTTCGTATACGCATTGGCAATCAGCGACTCTAGCTCGCCGTCTTCAATATCTGTCGCGAATCGCTTGAAAAACCGGTAGCATACTTTCGCGTAAGACTCTCCCGCCCAAGTATGAAGTTCCTGAGAAAGGTCGGGCAGTTCGCTCGGCACAAAAAGCCCTCCATCCGGGGCCAGGCCGACCTTGACTGCCTCGGAAAAACTATGGGGCCCGGTTTTCGCCCTTGTGCTCAAGAATTGCATTTCTGATCGGCATCGAGCCCGAATGCCTTATGAACGGCTTGGAGGGCTCGATCGGAGTCTTTTTCATCGATCACGACTGAAATTTTGATCTCTGATGTACTTATTATCTGGATATTCGCCTTTGTGTCTCCCAAGGCGGCAAACAATTTTTCGGCAACTCCGGAGTGGCTTCGCATCCCGACCCCAACGACCGACAGCTTGGCAATGTCGCGAACGAGAGTCACTTCGCCACCCCCCAATGATTCCAGTATGGACTCGACGGCCTTCGACGCTCGACCGGTGTCGTCTCGGGGTACAGTAAACGTCATGTTGGCTACTCCATTCCGACCAATGTTCTGCACGATCATATCGACAACGACATTAGCCTGGGACAGTCCATTGAAAACGGTAGCCGCCGTACCCGGCTTGTCGGGCAGATTGGTTATTGTCACTTTCGCCTGATTCTTATCGAGCGCGACGCCTCGAACAACGACGTCTTCCATGGAGCTAACTTCTTCTTTCACTATCGTACCGGGGATATCATTAAAACTGGATCTTACCTCAAAGGGCACATTGAACTTGTTGGAGAATTCAACAGAGCGGGCCTGCATCACTTTCGTTCCCAAACTCGCCAGCTCTAGCATCTCCTCATAGCTGATTTCACTAAGTTTCCGGGCTTTGGGAACCAAACGGGGATCGGCGGTATAGACCCCGTCAACGTCCGTGTAGATTTGGCAAAGGTCTGCTTGAACCCCTTTCGCCAAAGCGATCGCCGACAAGTCCGAGCCTCCCCTGCCCAAGGTAGTGATTTGGCCTTCTAAATCGACCCCTTGAAAGCCAGCGACAATTACTACTTGCTTAGACTCAAGACAATCCACCAGTCGCTGGCAATCCATACTGACGATTCGCGCTCTCGTATGCGAAGGGTCTGTTAAAATTCCGGCCATCGCTCCAGTCATCGAAACCGCATCCACTCCGATCGCGTGCAATGCCATGGCTGTCAGGGCGATGGTTTCCTGTTCACCAGCTACCAAGAGCATATCCATCTCCCTATCGGCAGGATCCGGATTGATAGACTTAGCCCGAGCGATTAGCTCATTCGTTACACCCGAGCGAGCCGACACCACGACTACGATTTCGTGGCCCTTATCAACATCCGCTCTGATAAGCTCCGCTACATGCTTGATGCGATGGACATCACCCACCGAGGTTCCGCCAAATTTCTTTACGATTCTAGCCACGTGCCCTCGCTCTACTCCCCAAAGTCTCTAATCGGCATCGGCATCGGCGATCCCTGGACGCTGTCCAGATTGCCAAGATCGTCGACCGTTTCCTTTATCGCTTTTTCCGTGGTCATGTGGGTGGTTATAATGAGCGATACCCTTTCAGCATCTACGCCTACCTCTTTTTGAGTCACGCTCGCCAAGCTCACTTCCCGTAACGCCAGGATAGAGGCTATCTCCGCCATTACCCCCGGTCGATCATCTACGCGCATGCGAACGTAGTACCTCGAATTCACTTCCTCTGGCCGGGCGATTTCCAATCCTTTTCCATGTTTAGGGGCCGGATCCAAAAACGGAAAACGACCCTCGGGACCACCAAAGATCAAGAGCTTAACGGCATCGACAATATCGGAAATCACCGCGCTTGAGGTCGCATGTCGTCCCGCTCCTGGCCCAATGTAAACCGTTTCGCCTACGACATCGCCATGAATCGAGATCGCGTTGAAGACGCCATCAACACTTCCCAACGAACTGGATTTGGGCACCAGCACTGGCAAAACGGATACGTACAAAGCCTTGCTTTGGCGCTCTCGCTCAACGGAAGCGATGAGCTTCACTGCGTATCCATTATCTTCGGCAAAGCGTATATCCTCTTGATTTACCCGCGTAATACCGTCCAATCGAACCTCATCAAGATCCGCCCATTTGCCGTACGCGAGGTACGCCAAGACAACGGCTTTGTGGGCAGCGTCGATTCCATCCACATCCAGCGATTCATCGGCCTCCGCATAGCCCAGCGACTTGGCTTCTCCAAGGATTTCCTGGTAGCTGAGTCCCTCATTGGCCCTTCGAGTCAGGATATAGTTGCAGGTGCCATTCAGAATACCGTCGATACGGGAAAAGTCGTTGATAATAAGCCCCTCCCTTATTGCCTTAATAACCGGTATCCCCCCAGCCACGCTCGCTTCGAACAACAAGTGACCTCCATGCTCTTGGGCAGCAGCGAGAAGCTCTTTACCATGGTCGCATAACAAGGCCTTGTTGGCCGTTACCACGATCTTACCCGCAACTAGAGCTCGAGTAACGATTTCCAACGCCAGCCCCGTTCCGCCCATCAATTCGCAGACAACATCGATTTCCGGATCGGTTGCCACAGAGAGTGAATCTTCCGTGATCAAGCTAGGATCGATCTCTACGTCCCGCTTCTTGGATTTGTCCCTGACGGCCACGCGAGCAACACTGATGTCCGCCCCTAGTTGCTCTGCCAAAAGCTTCCGTTTCCTAGTCAAATGATCGTAGACTCCTTGGCCCACAATTCCGAAGCCGCAGAGCCCTACGCTTATTTTCCTATCACCCATTGGAATCGCCCCCATTTGGTCCTTTTCGGTCGAAACGATTTTCTTCGCCCCTAAACAGGCGACCGATATTCGATTTATGCCGGTAGACGATAACGATAGCCATAAGCCCGGAAATCCATATCAACGCCTGAGCAGAGGATAGCAGCCAATTGGAGACCGGCAAACTTACAGCCATAAGTATCGATGATAGTGATACATATCTGGTTGAATAGAAGACTATTAGCCAAACAGCCACCCCAATTAAAGCAGCCCAGGGCATCAAGGCGAGCACGCCTCCCAACATAGTAGCCACTCCTTTCCCACCCCTGAATCTCGTAAACGCAGAGAAGGAATGGCCAATGATTGCTCCGAACAGGCCTATCAAAGCATAATATTCAGATGATGGGCTTTTTGAATACGCTATAAGTGGCCAGCCAGCCGCAGCCAACCCTTTCAGGAAATCCAGAACGAAAACCAGGTTGCCCGCGCCCTTCCCAACGGACCGCTTTACATTCGTCGCTCCGGGGCTTCGGCTTCCCACCGCGAAGATATCCACTCCATTCGCTTTCGCGACCCAATAGCCAAAAGCGAGCGAACCGAGCACGTAGCCAATTACCGCTGAAAGCGACACCGATATTCCATCCAAGGGCATGCTAGTCTATCAACATTCCAAGTGGACCAGCTTGGCTTGTTTTATAGCGCCAACTGATAGAATCTCGGCCATGGCTTTTTCATCGAGCGGGCTATCCAGACCAGCCACGTTCAAGGCGATTCCTCCAACCTGATTACGGCTGAGAGACATCGAGGCGATATTGACTCCTGCATTGCCGATGATCGTTCCTAGCTGACCAACGATTCCAGTCTCATCAGTGTTGGCGACGACTAGCAAATAACCACAGGGCTCCAATTCCACTTCACGGTCATTAATGGATACGATTCTCGGGGAATTGCCCTTCCCCATTAGCGTGCCTTCCGCGGATACGGTCTCCCCGTTCTGGCAATGAGCCTGGACTTTAATGAGTTCCGTGTAGTCGGATTCCTCGCTAGAGCTCACGACTTCAACACCAACACCAAGACTTTCGACTAGCACTCTAGCGTTCACGAAATTCACACTTCGACCAGATATGTTCTGCAAAAATCCTTTGAGCACTCCTCGCGTAAGCGAGTCCGAATCTAGATCAACTACCTTTCCATAATAATATATTCCAAGACTCTCGACCTTATCCAACGCGATTTGCTGAACGAAAGTACCGAGTTTGGCGCAAAGGTCCAGATAAGGCCCAACCTTCTCTATCGTTTCCGCATCAAGCGAAGGCATGTTGATAGCGTTCCTGATTTCTCCACCCTTGGCGGCATCAGCCACAGCTTGAGCAATCTCCAAACCCACGCTCTCTTGGGCCTCCTGAGTTGAAGCGCCGAGGTGGGGCGTCAGATTGATATTCGCATGCTTGCGGAGAGGATGATCTTCTTTAGGTGGTTCCTCCTCGTAAACATCCAGGCCTGCCGCGGCAACCTTTCCACTATCTAGAGCTTCCAGAAGGGCCGACTCCTTTATGATTCCGCCGCGAGCACAATTAAAAAGACGAACGCCGTCCTTCATCATAGAGATAGTCGCTTCATCAATCATATGCTTAGTTTGATCCGTCAGCGGCATGTGCACGGTGATATAGTCTGAGCGAGCGAACATCTCTTCTTTTTCTACTTGCTCAACGCCAATCACTTTCGCCCGAGATTCTGTCAAAAAGGGATCGTAAGCGATAACGGACATTTCGAATGCCTTTGCTCGTTTAGCCACCTCTGCCCCAATTCGGCCCATACCGCAAATACCCAGGATTTTGCCACGCAATTCGCTGCCAACCAGGACCTTTCTATCCCATCGACCCGCTTTCATCGACGCTACCGCTTGGGGCACTGGGCGAGCGCCGCAAAGCATGTGAGTAAAGGTCAATTCCGCTGTTGCGATCGTGTTTCCGCCCGGCGTATTCATGACGACGACTCCGTGGTCTGTCGCGGCCTCGATATCGATGTTATCAACGCCGACACCTGCCCGGCCAACTGCCTTGAGTTTGGGGGCCTTCTCCAGGACTTCTCTCGTTATCTTCGAATCGCTGCGGACAATGATACCCGCCACCTCAGGAACTAGCTCCAAAAGCTTTTCCTGACGCACGTCTTTAGGGAGGTCGTAGATCTCGATCACATCGAAACCGTCTTGCTCCTTTAGGAAATCGATTCCTATCGAAGATAGTTTGTCGGCTACAAGGATTTTCATCGGAAAAAAAGAGGCCTCATAAAAGGTGATGCTTGCCAAAAAGCAATAGATAATAATCCGGTTAAAGGGCCCTTCCCGAAGCGTTTTCTAGCCTCTAGAATCGAGCTTTCGAATGAAAGAATCCATGCTGGACCAATATCCGCTTCCAGCTGTGTCTCGCAGGTCGAAATATCCGGCATTCGGCACGAAATAGCGATCGACGCGATCCTGATTCAAGCTGTTGGCTAGATCGACCGCGTCCTCAAGAGGGATGATGGAATCGTTTTCGCCGTGGATAAACAAAACGGGGCAATCCACTAGGTTGGCTTTGGCCTTGTTGCAATATAGATCCCCCGGGATCCAGTCCATGCTCAGCAAAACGTTGTATGCGCTCGTAAAACTCGATTCCAGAATGATGGCCCTGGGATCCCTCCGGGTCGCAATCTCCAAAGCGATCGCTCCGCCTAGAGAGTGTCCGTGGATTATAATATTCGACTCATTCCCGCCAGTCTCACCGGCTATGAAATCGAAGACCGCTAGTCCATCCTCAAACAGTGAGGCTTGCTTCGGCTTCCCTTTAGTGTAACCGAAACCTCGATATTCGAAGCTAGCGACATTGAAACCCCTCAGTTGATAGGACCGCAATAGCGGCATGGCAACCCCAAGATCTTCGCTCCTCCCGCAAAGATATAGTACCGTTTTATTCGCGTCCTTCCCCTTTACCCAAAATACATTCACCTGGGTTTCATCAGCGCTACCAACGAATCGAAAATCTTGATCCCTTTCATAGTTCGAGCCCCGAGGAGGCTGATAGAGAAAATCGGTCGCACTTTGACGAGCATAAAAAGCGAAGAATACGACTGCGGCAGTCGCCAAAACGAGAAGAGCGTTGAGCGGGTTTCCTCGCGTCCTTCTTGATTCTCGCCCCATGAGGATTCGCTAACTTAGCCGCTCCCGAAGCAAAGGCAGCAATCGATTTCGAGGAACCCTTTCTTCCTCGCGATTGACGAGGTCGCGAATCGTCACCTCGTTACGTTCGACCTCTTCAGATCCATAAATCAATGCCAATCGAGCGCCGCTAGCACTTGCCGTCTTAATCTGCTTTCCCAGAGCTTGGCTCTTGAAAGAGTAGTCCACTGAAAACCCGCTCTGCCTAAGGAGATTGACATCTGCCAAAGCAATGGGGCGCTCCGCATCGCCTCCGATCACCGCGAATATATCAATCGTATTCACGAATTTCGGTTGCAGACCCCGCTCCTCGAGGACGTCCGCTAGCACAACATCGCCCATTCCAAATCCGACGGCGGGCATATCTGGACCGCCCATTTTCTCTACCAGACCGTCGTAGCGTCCCCCTCCAGCAATCGCTCGATTCTCCTTAGCCCGGTCAAAGGCTTCGAAGACGAATCCAGTATAATACGCCAACCCGCGAACGATGCTCATATCCATCTCCACGAACTGAGCCACACCCATCGCTTCCAAACCGGCGAGCAGATCGCTCCACTCCTGAATCCGAACCTCGATTCCCTGGATCAAGTCCGAACCCGGGGACGCCGTGGAAAATGCTGTCGATACTTCATCCATCGACTTTAGCTGTAAAAACCCATCGATCGAATCGAGCAACGGCTTCGACCCGCCTTCACCGACAATTCGGGTCAAACGCTCTAAAATCACATCCTCAGGCATGCGCTCCCACTTGTCTATGACCTCTAGAATTTTGGGCGCCTCGTTTTCAAAACCGCGGGCTTTCAGATAAAGCATCCATAGATTGCGATCGCTGATACGAATGTAGAAGTCATCCGAACCAAGCCCGAATCCCTGAAGCGTTTGGATTAGAAGGGCAATTAGTTCGATCTCAGCTGAAGCTCCCGGCTCGCCAAGAATGTCGGCATTCAACTGGGTGAAGCAACGCAGCCTGCCCTTCTGCATTCGCTCATAGCGAAAATTGTCACCAATGCTAAACCACTTGATTGGCTTCTTAAGCGAATTCGCCTGCGCGCCAACCATTCGAGCCAGCGTCGGGGTCAACTCCGGTCTCAAAGACACCTCTCGCCCGCCTTTATCCTCGAAACTGAAAAGCTGCCCTTCGATTTCGTCGCCCGACTTCGCTTTGAAAAGCTTCAAAGACTCCAGAACAGGACCATCGAATTCACGGAACCCGAATCGTACGGCAACTTGCCGCCAAACTTGGAACAGGAATCGACGCTGGGCGAACGCCTCCGGATAGAATTCTCGAAAACCGGGCAGTGATTCGAAATCGGACATCGCAGTAGGCTAAAAGGCCCTAGACGCCACCAGTTGCGTGTCAAGGGTAGACCTTGAAACCCGATTCCTTTAGATCGTGTCCAAGTCGATTTCCTTGATCCGCGACTTCAGCACCTTGCCAGCCTTGAATTTGACGACCGCCCTGGTCGGGATAACGACATCGGTCTCTGGCCTATTGGGATTGCGGCCAACACGAGCCTTGCGCTTCTGGACTTCAAATACGCCAAAGTTGCGCAACTCCACATTCCTTCCCTCCGCTAGCGCATCCAGGATGATGTCCAGTGTCATTTGAACGGTATCCTGGATCTTGCTCTGAGGAATGTCTTTCGTCTTTTCGAAAATCTTCAGAACGATGTCGCGCTTGGTAAGGTTGTTAGACATTAGGAACTGGTGTAGGACGTTTAAAGTGATGAACCACTCCTAAGCTACTTTCACACTTTAGATTGCGTCAACCTCAAAGCCGTGCAATTTACCCCCGCGATGAGCAAAAATGACGAGCCGATCGATCCTATGGAGGAGTTGAAGAAAAATCTGGATCAGGCGTTCAAACAGGGAAAGGTTTTCTTCCCCATGGGAGGGCACTTCGGGCCTCAGAGCGGGGCAACATCTGAAGCGGAGCAGCCAAAAGGGGATCCTCCACAGGAGGAAGACGCCGAGAGGGAGGAGGCTCTCAAGCGCATTCACGAATTCAATCTCAAGCCTCGCGAAATCCGTGATTACCTAGACCGGTTTGTCATCCAGCAGAGGGAAGCGAAAAAGGTCATTTCAGTAGCTATCTGCGACCATTTCAATCATGTGCGTAAATGTTTAGAGAACCCAGCCCTAAGAGAACGCGACTACGCCAAGCAGAATATCATTCTCTTAGGGCCAACTGGCGTCGGTAAAACCTACCTGATGCGCAATGTCGCCAAACTAATTGGCGTACCTTTCGTTAAGGCCGACGCCACCAAATTCTCGGAAACCGGATACGTCGGTGGAGATGTCGACGATCTCGTTCGCGATTTAGTTAAACAGGCGAACGGCGACGTAGAGCTGGCTCAATACGGAATAATCTATATCGATGAAATCGATAAAATCGCTCAGAAAAGCGATCACGGAAGAGACGTATCCGGTAGAGGAGTACAGATAAATCTCCTGAAATTGATGGAGGAAACGGACGTGAATCTACAGAGCCAAACCGATCTACTGGGCCAGATGCAGGCTATGATGGACTTCCAGCAGACAGGCAAAGCTCGCAAGAAGACCATCAATACGCGACACATTCTATTCATCGTTAGCGGGGCTTTCGACAAGCTGGGGGAAGCGGTAAAGAAACGACTGACGACGACATCGATGGGGTTCGGCGCTTCTCGAAACGCTCTAGAAGATGAGAGCGACAACTTCCTGGTTAAAGTAGAGACGCGCGACTTCATTGACTACGGGTTCGAGCCTGAATTCATAGGCAGACTCCCAGTAAGAGTCGCTTGCCAGCATTTGCAGCCTGAAGACTTGCTTCAAATACTGACCTCATCAGAAGGAAGCATTCTCGGTCAATACGTATCCGACTTCGAAGGTTATGACATTAAGTTAAATGTATCCAAAGATGCATTGCAAAAGGTATCTGAAAAAGCCCACAAGGAAAAAACAGGGGCTCGGGGATTGATGACCGTCCTCGAGCGCGTCTTTCGCGACTTCAAATTCGAACTACCTTCGACCGGGATCAAGCAATTCAAGCTTTCGGAATCGACTGTTGAGAGTCCATCCGATGAACTGAAAGCCCTCCTTCGGGAGAACGCCTCTGAACAGCGAACCGTGCTGTCGGATGAGGTGACCGCCTACGCTCGACGCTTCAAAGAGGAGTACGGATTCAATCTGGATTTCGACGAAGAGGCGATCAACGCCCTGGTAGACCAAAGCCTCGAGGAGGACAAGACCATCCGAGCCATCTGCGAACGCAAGTTTCGTGATTTTCACCACGGCCTTACACTGATCTCTCGAAATACCGGACAAACTGTATTCCCTATAACGGAGTCCGTCATAAAGAATGCCGAGAAGGAATTATCCGACTGGGTCGTCCGAAGCTATCGTGAACAAAAAAGCGAAGAACAGAGTTGATCGAAGGGCTCCCGGAACGCACCAATAGCTCCATAATGCCAAAGGCCACCCAAGTCAACGCAATGTTCGGCAGGATCGCCGAGCGCTACGACCTAGCTAACCAGTTGCTGAGCTTCGGCATTGATCGCGTATGGCGAGATCGGCTTGTTGACGAGGTGGATTGGCGGCGGCCAAAATCTGTCGTCGATCTAGCGACGGGCAGCGGCGATGTAGCCTTCGCGCTTTTGCAAGCGCTTCCCGACGCAGTCGAAATCAAGGCGCTCGATTTCTGCGAGCCAATGATAGAGCAGGCGAAATCAAAACAACGGCATAGCGAAGATACTCGCATAGAATTCAGTGTCGGCGATATTCTTTCATTGCCCATCGAATCCGCTTGGGCCGACGCCGTTACGATAGCGTTCGGCTACCGCAACTTGGAAAACCGGGCTACCGGGCTTTCGGAAATGAAAAGGGTTCTCAAAGCGAAAACCGGCCACCTTTTTGTTCTCGAATTTTCGCAGCCCCACCCTGTATATCGGCCCTTTTACTACTATTACCTGAAAACCCTCCTGCCCAACATGGCTTCCCTCATCACTGGGGATAAGGCCGCCTATGAATACCTTTCCGAATCGATCGAAGCATTCCCGGACAGAAACGGCATTAGCGAAGAATTGCGGCAAGCGGGATTTACGGATGTTGAAGCGATTCCCTTGGCTTTCGGAAGTGTGGCCTTGCACATCGCCAAGGCGTGAAACAAATATTTTAGCTGAACGACTTCCCGCAACCGCAAGTGCTTTCCGCATTGGGGTTACGAATCTCGAAGCCTTTCCCCTGTAAGCCGTCATCGAAATCGATTTCGCTCCCGTCCATGTAGGTAAGGCTCTTCTCATCAATCAAAAAGGAAACCCCTTGGCTATCGAGCAAACGGTCTCCGTCCTTTTCAATGTCAAAGGACATCCCGTACTGAAAACCTGAGCAACCCCCTGATTCGACAAAGATACGCAGCTTCTTTCCGTCCTCGCCGTTTTCCCGTTCGAGTTCCCCTACCTTCTTTGCGGCGCTTTCCGTGAGCGTAATCATGGACTACCTATCCAAAACTTGCCGAATTCTGTCAAGCGAGGCCGGACACTTGTAAAGCAAATTATAACTTTGCAGCATAAATCGCGCTAACTTCTTCAAGTAGCTTGCAAAACACCTCGCTTATCCCAACAAAATCCGATCCTCTAGCGAACAGGACCGACGAAACCTACTAGATATTAAGCTGAAAATCAGGAAAATTAATGGCCGCACACGGATTTAATCAGGAGCTGAGACAAAAGCAGACACAGTCTCAAGTTCTCGCTCCCCAACTGCGGCATTCTCTGAAAATTCTACAAGTTGCCGCCCAGGATCTGCGGACAACAATCCAGGAGGAACTCCAAACGAACCCTTCCGTGGAAGAACTCCCCATGGAGAGCGTCAGTCTCGATGACTCCAAGTCCAACCAGAATGATTCAGACAGCTCCATCAACGACGATTCTAGTGATGTGGATGAGGTGAGGTTTGACGAGACCTTCGAGATTCTCAACAAGCTCGATCAGGATTGGCGCGATTACTTCGCCGAAGCCGGCAGCAATGGGCAGAGCTTCACAACCGAAGACGCCGAGCGGCGAGATCACTTCTTTGATTCACTGGTAACGGAAGAGTCACTTCAAGAGCACCTATTATCCCAGGCCGCGTTGGCCGATATATACGAAGCCGAGCTGGAAGCAATCGAGTACATCATTGGCAGCCTGGACAACAATGGCTTTTTGACGACTCCTCTTTCCGATCTAGCACTCGCCTCGGGCCTTTCGCTAAGCGAAATGCAATCCGGACACCAGCTTCTGAAATCTTTCGATCCTCCGGGCATCGGGGCATTCGACCTTCAGGATTGCCTGGCGACTCAGTTAGAACTTTTGGGACTGCGAAATTCCGATGCCTACGAGATCGTGCAGAATCACTACAAGCTTTTGACACGACGACGCATTCCCGACATCGCCCGAAAGATGGGGATTTCCTCTGAGGATGTTAAGATCGCCATCGACGAAATAGGGCTTCTGAACCCTTCTCCCGGTCGCAAGTTTTCTGAGGACACAAATCGATCCGTTTTACCCGACGTGGTCGTTGAAAGTGACGGAGACAATTGGAAGGTTAGTCTCAACAGCGACCATATTCCCCGCCTGCGAATCAGTCCCATCTATAAAGAGATGATCGCGAAAGGACAGCTTTCAAAACAGGAAAAGGAATACATTCAAGAGAAGATGCGTTCGGGGAAATTCCTCATCAGCTCTATCGAACAACGTCAGCAAACCATCGAACGCATCGCTAAGGAAATCGTGAAGATCCAAAGCGAGTTCCTCGCCGAAGGCGTATCCAAACTCCGACCCTGCACGATGAATCAGGTAGCCGATAATGTTGGCGTTCATGAAACTACAGTCAGCCGGGCTATCGCCAACAAGTACATCCAAACTCCTCACGGAGTCTTCGACTTGAAGTATTTCTTCACTCCTGGCTACAAGGGTGGAGACGGCGAATCGATTTCCAATACAAGCGTTAAGGACATGATCCAGCAGCTCGTTTCCAGCGAGGAGCCATCCAAACCGCTAAGCGATCAGGGAATCGTTGCTCTGTTGAAGGACAAGGATATCAAAATCGCCCGGAGAACCGTGGCCAAGTACCGCGAAGAATTGGGTATTCTTCCGAGCAACCTTCGTCGCCAATATTAGAATAACTCCTCCCCAATTCAGCGCTGAGCCACACTAGCGCTGACGTTTTGAACGCTATCCAATGCGTCCAATACGATTCCTGGATTCAGTAGCTCGGGAAGAATCTTAGGCTCGTTCATTCCATCGTAGAGCACGTATAATGGCACGCCAAATCGGCCAAAGGATTCCAGGGCTTCCGTGATCAACGGGTTTCGCTTCGTCCAATCCGCCCGCACCATGATAGCGTCGAGCTCTTGGAATCTTCGCTTAACATCGTCCGATGAGAAGACCACCGCTTCGTTTGCCTTGCAGGTCAAGCACCACTTCGCCGTGAAATCGACAAACACGAGCCTGCCATCTCTTCTGGCTTCTTCGATACTGTCTGGCGAAAAGCTTTCCCAAACAACTCCATACTGATCAGGACCCTCGACGCCATCCGCATGCAACGCTGTATTATTTTTCCCATTCGGCATAAGTATCCAAATACCAAGCACAATCGATATCGCAGCGAATCCCTTGGCCACGTGCCTTACAGATGCGGCACGAGAAGGAACCGCCCAACGCCCATAAATCCATGCCCCAAATGCTACAACAAGCAGGCCACCGAGAGTCATGATAAGACCGTCGTTACCCACATGAGCGCCCATCAACCAAACTAGCCAAATACAGGTAGCGAACATGGGGAAGGCCATCAACTGCTTGAAAGTCTCCATCCAAGGCCCTGGCCTGGGCAGTCGGTTGATCAATTTGGGGAACGACGAAAGCAAGACGTAGGGGGTCGCCATTCCAAGAGCCAGCAAAGTGAATACAGTCAAAGCCTGAAAAGCTGAAAGCGTTAAGGCGAATCCCAAGGCTGGTCCCATGAAAGGACCCGTACACGGTGTTGCTACCGCGGTCGCCAGAATTCCGGAAAAGAAAGAGCTGCCATAGCTTTCGCCCTTTACTTTGCCGGCCAAACTCACAGCTGAAGTTCCAAATTCGAATACTCCCGCCAAACTTAAGCCAAACAGGAACATGACTACTAACAAGCCTCCGACGAAGTAGGGAGACTGCAGTTGAAATCCCCATCCCAAACTTTCCCCACCTGCCCTCAAGCCAATTAAAACTCCAGCTATGACCAAGAATGACACGAGTACGCCAGCAGCGAAAGTCAGGCCATGATAAAAAGGCTCCCGACTATCCGCGCCTGAGTGCTGCAAAAAGCCCAAGGCCTTGATGGAGAGGACCGGAAACACACAGGGCATCATATTCAAAATCATGCCACCCAAAAACGCGAATAGCAGGGCTTGGCCCAAGCTGACCGAATTGGGACTTAATGAGGATCCCACCGCTTCTGCGACATCCAAACTCGATCTATCCGAATTGAGGAATACGTATTGCTTTCCATCCAACGCTGGAAATCCGTCTTCATACTGCAAAACACCTGTCAGCCCTTCAACGTCGCCCTCGTAATATTCCGACTTCTTCATAGAGACGATCAGAGTGTCTCCAGATAGAGCGAAGTTTTGATCGGCTGCGGAGTTTATCAGGCCTTCCTCCTCCGCATAGAAATACAATTTTTGGGTATCGATCCCGCCGAGTCCCTCCCATCGAATGCTGGCGGAGATGGTCGACTCGAGATTCTCGAACGCCAGGCTGGCGGAGGTGGGCATGGTCGGAATTTGGTCCCTAGCAGCGAGAAGCGGCTCAGCCCAGCCCGATGGCTTAGGAGCGCCTTCGCCTCCCGATGCTACAGGCAGCTCGAGGGCGAGTTTTGCGTTTCCCGGGATGCACATCTTTTCGCAAGCCAGCCAGCTGGCATCGGCCTTAATCGTGATACTCTGTCCTAAGTCGAAGTCCTCGGATACGGTAACTTCGGAAATGAAGAAAACCTCCCCTTCATATCCGTAGGAAACGAAATCCGGCGGAGTAATAATCCTCTCTGGCGCGACAAACATGAGATCGCTGAAGGTCAGCCCATCAGGGGCTTCCCAATCGACTGATGGGGCGAGACCCGTATCTCCCGGATTCTTCCAGTAGGCGTGCCAATGCGGATCTAGTTCAAGCCTGAGAGCTATATCGAATGTCTTCCCTGGACGTATCTCAGTCACATCAGCGACCAACTCCGCAATCGCCTTGTTCGCATCTACGGGCCCTTTTTGATACGGCTGGGCGCCTAGCGATAAACCCAGCAAGCCAACCGCCGCGATCAAAAGCTTGAGCTTAGAAACCTGAATTTTCATAACCGTATCTAAGAAACGCGCGATCTAGCGCGAATTCCAATCTCAATCCACTCTGTATTCATGCTCCTTAAGACTACCAAGCATGAGAGATTCATCCTCTCTATTCTCCTCTTACTCATAGTTATGGGGGTTATTGGCCTGGCCGTATATTGAATAATCACGAGCCTTCGACCTCTGCACCTACGGCAACGCCAACGCCCTGTTTGCTTTAAGTCGAAAACGACCGGCTAATTGTGAATTTATATCTGGAATTTTCGAAGCAACTCAATCAGATAAAACCCCAACCTGTAACAACCGACTCGGAACCTGAGGATAAATCCATTCCGAAAATCCCGCAACCTATGATTATTCGTCCAAAAGTCAGAGGATTCGTCTGCGTTACCGCCCACCCAACGGGCTGCGAAGCGAACGTTCAAGAGCAGATCGATTACGTCAAAGGCCATCCCAGCGTAGGAGAAGGACCAAAGAATGTACTGTTGATCGGAGCTTCTACCGGCTACGGTCTCGCTTCTCGAATCGTTTCCACTTTCGCCTGCCAGGCAAACACCCTAGGCGTCTTTTTCGAACGGCCATCCGATCGCGGTCGAACAGCCACCCCTGGATGGTATAACTCCGTGGCCCTCGAGAAGGCCGCCAAAGCAGAGGGGCTTTACGCTTCTAGCATAAATGGAGACGCCTTTTCCCAGGAAACAAAGGACCAGGCAATCGAGCGGATCCGAGCGGACATGGGAAAAATCGACCTGGTGGTCTACTCGCTAGCAGCCCCGAGGCGAACAGATCCAAAAACAGGCGAAACCTATCGTTCGACGCTCAAGCCGATCGGCTCGGACTACTCGAATAAATACTTGGATACGGACAAGAAGGCCATTCAAGAAGCCACTCTCGAAGCCGCTACCGATGAGGACATTCAAAATACGATAAAGGTTATGGGTGGCGAAGACTGGGAATTGTGGATACATGCTTTGAAAGAAGAAGGTCTCCTCGCTGAGGGGTGCAAAACAGTCGCCTACGACTACATTGGGCCACAAGTGACCTGGCCCATCTACAAAGACGGGACAATTGGGCGAGCTAAGATAGACCTTCGAAGAGCCAAGAACGCTATTTCCGAATCCCTCCATTCGATCGGCGGCCAAGCCCTGATCTCCGTAAACAAAGCGGTCGTTACTCAAGCGAGTTCCGCCATCCCAGGGGTAAATTTGTACATCACCATCCTCTTTAGCATCATGAAAGAACTCGGTGGTCACGAAGGCTGCATTGAGCAAATGCTACGCCTATTTAAAGACCGCCTCTACCGCTCCGACGGATCCATTCCGACGGACGATCTAGGAATGATTCGCATGGACGATTGGGAAATGGAGGCGAAAATCCAAGATGCGGTTGCCGATGTTTGGCCTAGGGTTAACACCGAAACAGTCGACGAGCTCACCGATTTCGAGGGCTACCAAGAGGAATTTTTCCGGCTATTCGGTTTCGGAATCAAGGGGGTGAACTACGAGGAGGAAGTCGATCCTGTAGTTGAATTCGAATGATCGAACTATTGGTGGGCTACTCACACCATTAGGAAACCAAGGTTCGGCACTTGAAACACCGAAAAGAAGGCTGCGCTCTCCTGCGCGGCAACGGATTAGAGATTGGAGCCTTCCATGAACCCGCTTGCCTGCCAGAAAACTGCTCGGTCAGCTACTTCGACGCCCTCGACAGAGAACAGGCCGCAAAACGCTTCCCGGAAATCGATTCAAGCAGACTGGTGAACGTCGACATCATCGGAGATATCGACCAGCGCGATCTCAAAAAATCGGTGCAGCCGAATTCCTTGGATTTCATCATCGCCAATAATGTGATCGAACACGTCGCTTCCCCCATCGCCATGATCGAGGACGTTACTGCAATTCTCAAAAGAGGAGGCCATTTTGTAATTTCCGCCCCAGACAAGAGATTCACCTTCGATCGAGAACGCCCTCTGACCACGTTCTCCCATCTGGAATCGGAATACCTCCAAGGCATCGATCACGTCGACGATAAACACTATCTTGATTTCTTAAAAAATGTGGCCAAACACGTGTTTGAGGAACCCGACAGAGACATAAATGGCGATATCGCATTCGCCCGCTCTCGGCGCGAGCATGCTCACGTGTGGGATAGCGATACCTTCCGGGATTTCCTAGAGCGCTGCCAGTCCACTATCGAGGTTTCTTATGAGACGATCTATGAGTCAACAGGCGACGAAAACGGAATCGAGTATTTCGCGGTGTTGAGGAACGGTGGCCGAACATGAGAGCGATCGCCCAACGTGTAAGCAGCGCCTCCGTTTCAATCGAAGGCAAGAAAGAGGCTAGTATAGGTAAAGGCCTTCTTGTTTTAGTCGGCATTCACAAAAAGGATACAGATAACGACGTTGACTGGATAGCTCGTAAAATCGGCCAACTACGAGTTTTCGAAGACGAGAACGGATTGATGAATCAAAGTTTATCGGCGATGAGCGGCGAAATTCTGCTTATAAGCCAGTTCACTTTGATCGCCTCCGTGAAGAAAGGCAATCGGCCATCTTTCAATGACGCGGCAGATCCAAAAACCGCCGAGCGACTTGTTCAAGCGGTCGCCAACCATCTAAACCCATATGTCGAGGGCTCCGTAAAAACAGGCGTTTTTGGGGCCAACATGCAGGTATCGCTCATCAATGATGGCCCGGTAACGATAGTTTTCGATTCCCATGCTCGAATTTGAACCTAGGCAGAAGGCGCCATTGCTCTTTACAAAAACTGGCCCTTGCTCGATTCCTTAAGAACGGCCACTTTAAGTCAATGCGATCCCCTCTAGCTAGTTTGAGCAAATTCGATTTTATCGGAGTCTTCTTTCTTCGAGTCGGTCTCGGGGCTCTAATCGCCTACAATGGATTTCCCCTCCTCATTGGTGGCGTCGAAAACTACGAGCGCGTAGGCTCTGCCGTATCCATCATCGGAATCCATTCTTTGCATCTTCTTTTTGGTCTAGCATCGGCAGTCATTCTTTCGGTTGGAGGCCTGTTTCTTATGTTGGGGATTCTGACTAGAGGGATCGCGCTTCTTCTATCTATCATTATCGGTTTCGCTCTAGCCCGACTGATTTTGAGCTCAGAAAGCGTCGACACGATGATGCTGGTCTACGGGCAGATCAACCTAGTTGCCCTATCTCTCGTATTTATTGGACCCGGACGATTCAGCCTTGATCGTAGAGGGGTCTAATTTTCATGAGTTGGACCGTAGAAAAGAGCAACGGCATTTATTTGCCGCAGATCTGCTGGCGATTGGATGCCCGCAAGCCAACATCCAAAGCTTTCATCTCACACGCTCATTTCGATCACTTCGGCAATCATCTTTCTATATTATGTTCGGAGGGAACGGCTCAGCTTCTCAAAGCAAGAATGCCAGCGGATCGCGAGTGGCAAGCCCATGGCTTCAACGCACCATTTGACGTGGATCCCGGTATTCGCGGGGAATTATTTCCCGCCGGACATATCCCTGGCTCATCGATGCTACGCCTGGAAGGCGACCAGGGCTCGCTCCTGTATACTGGCGATTTCAAACTTCATTCCGGCCCAGCAGCGGAATCCTGCGTCGTCCCGCGAGCCGACACGCTGATAATCGAAGCTACTTACGGGATTCCGAAATATACCTTTCCTCCCTTATCCGAGGTCGCGACCGAAATGATTCAGTTCTGCCGTGAGTCGATAGAGGATGGCGTCATTCCCATACTATTCGGATACAGCCTAGGCAAGGCCCAAGCGATCCTATCGATACTGCGAGACAGCGAGCTGGATATTATGCTGCACCCGCAGGTCCTAAAAATGACACAAGCATGCAAAGCTATAGGATTCGAATATCCAGATTTCCAGCCATTCGACGTCAATCGAGTAGCCGGCCGCGTAGTCATATCGCCTCCTCTGGCCTCTAAGTCCAAGTGGCTAAATCAGATTCCCAATCGTAGAACAGCCACGGTTTCCGGTTGGGCCGTTGATCCATCCATCAAATACCGTAGCGGCACCGACAAAGCCTTCCCTGTTTCTGACCACTCCGATTTCCTGGAACTGCTGGATTTCGTCGATCTCGTTAACCCCAATCGCGTTATTACGGTTCATGGCTTCGCCTCTGAATTCGCTCAGACTTTGCGAGATCGGGGAATCGATGCTTGGGAGCTAGCTTCTCAAAGACAGTTGAACTTGGATATCGTTGTTGGGCGCGGCTCAGAGCTTTCCAATCCATCACGCCAACAATACTCCAAGTCGACCGTGAATAGCCAAGAAGGGGAGTTTACCCGCTTTGCCACCACCTGCGACACCATAGCCAAGGCTAGCAGTCATGAGCGAAAGATCACTATAGCCGCTGAGTACCTAGATACGCTTGAATCTTCAGATATCGCGACCGCCTGCCTATTCCTTTCCGGCAGGGCATTCCCCCGATCTTCGAGGGATAGATTCTCACTGGATACAAAGCTAAATCGGCAGGCGATCTTGACCGCAGCCGATGCTTCTGAACTCGACTACAAGCGTTCACGGAAATCAAACGCGGATCCTCAGTCAGCTCTAATAGCGCTCGTGACACGATTTGATGGCTCTCGTCATTCCTTGCAGGATATCCGCTCTCTCATTGATCATCTTGGGCAAGCGCCAAACCCGATCTACCAGCATTCTTTGTTGAGCGACCATTACAAATCAATGGGGCCAAGCGAAACGCTGGCCCTCACGCGGTTAGTCACGGGAAGCGGCGTGGGGAATATCGGCGAGGATATCATCGAGGATGCTCTGGCCATGCGGTTAAAGGCTCCCATAGAATCGGTGAAACGAGCGAATCTGCGATGCTCCGATTTGGAGCGGGTCGCGAATGCGGCGATCGACCAGCTTCTCGACTTCGTCCCTCTCAAACAGTTCTATCCACTGCGACTAGAGCCTGAGTCCATCGGCCGCATAGATCTAGAATGCTTGTCCAGCCTCCCGACCCCTATCTGGTCCGAGGCGCTTTTCGACGGATTGCGCTGCCAGATCCATAAAATAGGAAGCCGAGCAGAACTCTTCGCCGAATCCGGGAAGGGCATATCGCACAAATTTCCGGAAATTTTAGAGTCGAGTATACCTATTCCTCAGGACTTTATCGCCGAAGGATATCTCGTCGCCTGGGAAAAGGAAAAGCCGCTTCCGCTCTCACGGCTGCTAGAAAGAATCCAAAAGCCCGCTGAGGACCTCTTCGTGGGAGAGGACGTGGACACCTTAGTGTGGTTAAACGATTTGTTTTGGTTCAACGGAGATACGCTGATCGATCAGCCGCTATCCTACCGGAAACGGAATTTGGAGACGTTTTCAGTGAATCCAAAATTGAGGATTTCCCCCGTTACTCGCCTCGATTCACCGGAATCTATACCTACGCTTCTTGAGGAAACAAAACAGCGGGGCCACAAGGGAATTATGGTCAGAGATGAAACTAGATCATTCAATCCCTTGTCCCCCAATTATTCCAGATTCCTTTTCTATTGATGGGCTAACACGATTTCCGGATTGATTGCCCGCTCCAATAAAGCCATGTGTAGTCGATAAATATAGGCCGATGGACCGCTACTTTCAGAATGCAGCGCCGCGATCTCCAATCCCTATTCATCTGGGGATGATAATTGGCATACTCATCTGGGCAATTCGCCTAACCGCCACCAGTTCCTTCGCGGTTAATCCGAACGAGATCCGAGAAGACTCCGCATCCGAGCAGGCCGAACAGCTCGACTGGCCCATCCGCGAGTTTCCGGATCCGGAATCCATCGTCGGGGGCTTCAAGGAGGGCGAACGCTTTCAATTCCGCGGCCAATGGGGAATCTTTCGCAAAGTCGGACAGATCACCATCGCTACAGAGCTAGCCCAGAACAGCGATCCTTCTGTGCTTTTGGTCAAAACCGAAGCCCGAACTGTCGGTTTCATCAAGGCATTGTTCCCGCTGTTGTTGAAGGGCAGCGCGCTGCTCGACACATCAAAGGGCCGCATTCTCGAGAACCGGGTGACCGATGAAGGACGATCCAATGAAAGGGACGCCAATACTCAATTCGACTTCGACAGTGGATTGATGCGCCACGTCGACAATCTGCGGCCAGACAAAAGCAGGAACCGGCCCCTACCCTATGGTACGCCACTGGACTACGCCTCCGCTATATTGCAAATGAGGGGCTGGGAACTGGAACCGGATAAAAAGCATCCTCTTTTCATCGCTTCGAACGGAAAGTTCTACTTGATTGAAATGAAAACCAATGGTACCGATTTATTGGATACTAATTTTGGGGAAATCGAAGCCTATCGAATCGAACCGGTTTCCGCTTTTCCTCAAAGCCGCATTTTCCGCGAGGGAGGAAATATGGCCATTTGGATTTCCAAAGATCACCGGCGAATCCCTCTCAGACTGGATGTGAAAACCTCTATCGGCACGGCATCTATGAGGCTTGAATCGTTCTATTTGAATGGAGATTCCGTAGTGGCTTCCGCAAGATAGGGCGATCCAGAATCACGCGTTGCACCAAATATATCGATACGGTCGGTTCGCCCAATCCGGGCCCGCATAGTCCACTCCTATTCTCGCAGTTTGTTCCACTTCTTTATCCGCAACGGGTATTCCGCTATCTTCCAGCCACAAGCCAGTCTCTCGAGAGGCGACTAATCCATTGAATCGGCGATCTATTCCCAATCGCTTCGTCAATCTTCCCGGACCGATAACGCCGTCCAGTCCTCGAATCAATATCGCAGCGGGATAACCTATTGGACCCGTTGTCAGATTGATCATTTCGTGGACACCATAGCAAAGATAAACATACCAGGCCGCTGCAGGTCCGAGCATGGGTTCCGTTCGTTTCGTGCGACCACGGCTAGCATGACAAGCCAAGTCGCGCGGACCATCATAGGCTTCGACTTCGGTAATCGCGTACCGCTGCGCGCCATCTTCCAATTTTAGAGCCAAGACTTTCCCCAATAAGTTTCTAGCGAGCAGAGGCGTGTCCTTTGATCGAAAATCCTTTTCGACAAGCCTTCTCATGCTACCCACTATCTAGTGCTATCTAGCCCGCGCAAATCTGAAAAATCAATTCCATGTTTCCCGAACAAGGCCGTCCGATCATCACCTTCACTGCTAATCTTGCTGCTGAAACCACTTACTATGTCGACGATTGGGGGCCGGGCCAAACAAGCAGAGCCACTCGCGAGCGTTTCCAGGTGGGCGGCAAGGGGATCAATGTTTCAAAAATGCTGAAACGGCTTCAGGCCCAAACGACCGCCGTCTGTTTTCCTGGAGGCAATTTTGGCGACAACTGCAAATCATGGCTCGATGAATACGAAATCCCATATAAGGCATTTACTCGCGATTGCATCACCCGGTCTGGCTCGATTATTCGGGCCCCAGGGAAAGAGGAGATATCCATATTAGGCTTGGATTGCCAGGTTTCTCAGGAAGCAGTCGAAAAGTGCGTGGAGTATCTATCGACCCTAGAAGGGCCATGTATAATTGCAGTGTGCGGCGTCATCCCGGACTGGCCTTCCGCCCATTGGCAACCTCTTAGAGACTGGATCTCCAGCCGAGAATCGCGGTTCGACTTGGCGATCGACACTTACGGTGAGGGATTGCGCTGGTTAGCTAAGCGGTCCCCGAACCTCATTAAGATCAATCGCGACGAGCTAATTACCCTCTTGGATGAGGACGTATCCATGATCGATACCGCCTCACTTCTGGAGCGAGTTGCCAAAGTATATGATTCAGGAACCTGGATCGTTACGGACGGATCAAGCTCCGTCTTCTGCAGATCTCCCCAAGGAAACGTCTACAGTTTTCAACCCCGACGAACCCACTGCCTTTCACCTATCGGATGCGGCGATGTCTTTTTAGCCACCTACCTACACTCTATTTACAACAAGGGCCTGGATCGGGAATCTGCGTTGTCTTTGGCCACTGAATACGCCTCCAGAAATGCCGAATCGGAGGGAATCGCCGATTTCAGCCTCGAAGTTGAGCCGAATTAATCCGGGCCCAATCGATCTGGCCCGTCTATTGGTACTTGTTGCGGATTATAATTCTGGAGGCATCTTCAGTCGCCGAGATTTCCTTAACCGCAAGTGAAATGCGGTTACCCGTATCGAGAGCATCCCAATAGAGCTCTAGCGTTTCCTCGGGATCGCTTTGCATAGGCAGAACGAGAGGATCCCCCTCGAATGAAGGCAGCGGATTTCCATCACCCATGTAAGTCGTCAATGCATACCCTTCTCCCGCTCTGGGGAGGCTGGGATAATAATAGCAGCGATCCGTGTAGGTTGGGTCGCTCCGATTCGCCTTCAATATGCTTAGGGCTATCGAGACCTCATCTCCGCCAACATCTAGCATACCAGTGATTCGAGGCGTGTAATTCGGGGCATCCGGCTCTCTCTCGCGTTCGCTCAGAGCCTCTCGCAATGAATTGCCCGCCCTGAGCCCCTCTAATGCCGTTCTCGTCTGATCTCCATTGCTCACCAGGAATTTTCCATCGAGCTCCAACATCGCTTCGTAAATGATCAACGACGGATCCTCCACTTTGGAGGCATCGAATGGCTGCGTTTCCAGGACGCGGTCATCCACCTTGAATTGACGGTTTCGGCTGTTCGGACTCCGCCCCATGATAAAGTACACCTGCTGCCAGCTGTCTCCGCCATGGCTTCTTCCGATTACCAGGCCTCTGCCCGGATACGGATTATCCCGGATGTGGCTCTTGAGCTTTTCGAAAGCTTGATCTCTTGACTGCATCCGGGGAAAATCTGGCGTGAGTGCGCTGGGACTCAACGAAATTCCGCAGGGCAACCGACAGCGGTAGAGACTAAACAGCCCTCAATCGCAATCCACCTAATCGTGGAAATCGCGACCTTCAACTGTCGCTTTGACCACGCCTTTCCGAATAACGAAATCGCCGAATCGCTCGTTCGCTTGCCGCTCTTTGGCGTAAGCCGAAAACAGGCGATCCATTTCTTCGAGGATGACATCCTCTCCTACGTTTTCCTTGTAGAGCTTGTTCAAGCGCGTGCCGACGCCATCGCCACCAAGATAGAAATTGTACTTGCCTGGGCCCTTGCCCACAAATGCGATCTCCGCTAAGAAAGGTCTGGCACAACCATTCGGGCAACCCGTCATGCGAATCACAATAGGCTCATCCGAAAGGTCGCGTTTAGCTAAGAGCCTTTCTATCTTCGAAACCAAATCTGGCAGGTAGCGTTCCGCTTCCGCCATGGCCAATCCGCAAGTGGGTAAGGCAACACAAGCCATGCTATTGCGACGAAGCCCACTTAACGTTTCGCCAAATAACCCGTATTCACAAGCCAATGACTCGATTTGCTCCTTTTTTGCTTCAGGGACATTAGCGATTATCAGGTTTTGCGTCGCCGTCATTCTGAATTCGCCTTCATGGATCTCGGCGATTTCCCGCAACCCAGTCATAAAACGCTTATTGTCTCTGTCCCAAATTCGACCATTCTCAATGAAAAGCGTTAAATTCCATTTGTCCTTGAGCCCCTTCACCCAGCCTAGCCGGTCGCTGTGCATCGTGAATTCGAACGGGCGCTCTGCCCGGAACTCAACTCCAGAGCGCCTCTCCACCTCAACTCGAAAGGCATCTTCACCCATGTCGTCAACCGTATACTTAAGACGAGCATGCTTGCGGTTCTTCCGGTCGCCGAAATCGCGTTGCGCGGTAACCACCGCTTCTGATATAGCGATCGCATCCTCAGG
>JAYZHU010000205.1:0-7996 GCA_036166175.1 Verrucomicrobiota bacterium
CCTCTCAGAACCCAGATCAGGAAGGCCAACCGGGGCAAGGTGTAGCGATTACCGAAAACCAAGATGGTGAACAGCAAGGTCAGTCGCCAGCCAGCGACGGCAATCAGCCAGCCGAGCAAATGCGCCAAGGTGAGACTCTAGCGGACGCGGGTAGCCAACAAGGGCAAGGGCAACAGCCGGGACAAAGCAAATCGCAGCAGTCTGGCCAACAGCCGGGCTCTCAACCAGGAAGTCAGGGATTTGAATCGCCCTATGGCCAGCAGAGCCAGCGCGGGCAACAGGGAGGTGAAAGCTCGGGCCAATCCCTCTCCCAGCAGCCATCAAACAGCCAATCGACTCAATCAGGCCAGCAAAGCGGTGGATCGCGAGCGAGCGGCTCTCCGAGCGGAAACCAACGCGGCGGCTCTTCCGGAGGCTTCGGCGGCGGATCCGAGGATATCGCTTCCGCCCTCGACGATTTTCTCAGAGAATTTTCTAGCGATCCTGGCCAGGAATCTCCACTGACTGGACGCGGTTTCGGCGATTGGAACCAGAGACTCCGAACTGTCGAGGAACTGGTGGAACGGCCGGACATTCGGCAACGTCTATCACAAGCCCGCGAAGAAGCAGAAAGACTCCGGGCCGAGTTCAAGCGCCATGGGACAACGCCTCAATGGGGCGTTGTCGACGAGGGAATCATAGCTCCGCTCAGCGAAGCTCGCTCCTGGGTGGCTCAAGAATTGGCCCGCCACGAGGATCCCCAGGCGCTACAACCGGTGGATAGGGATCCTGTTCCAAGGGCCTACCAAGAATCCGTGAGGAAATACTATGAATCTTTGGGACAATGAAGGAGGACAGCATCGATTAATCGATTAGCTCTCTATGCTAGCGGCTATCACATTTAACGGAGGCAATTGGTGGTGGGTGGCCCTACTCGCGGCGGGTGTATCCATAGCTAGCTCTTACTTCGCCTGGAAAAGCGAGGGCTGTCTCGTCAATGGATACGTAATGGGCTTTTCATTACGCGCCTTAGGCATCCTGCTTCTTCTGCTTTGCTTGCTAGATCCACAATGGACAGGCGAACGTCCGGCAAAAGGAGCCAATATCGTCGCCCTCGTTGCCGACAATAGTAGCGGCATGAATTTGAGCGAACCATTGGCTAGTGAAAGCCGTGGAGAATCTCTCAAAGATCGATTGTCTGGCACCGCCGCATCCTGGCTAACGGATCTGGAGCAATCCTTCCAGGCCCGATCCTATCGCTTCGATCTCGACCTTCGAAGGGTAACTGACTTTTCTAGCCTCGATTTTCAAGGCGAGCAAAGCAATCTGATCGCTTCTCTCAATCAGCTTGGCGATCGCTATCAAGGACTGCCTCTAGCTGGCGTCGCCCTCTTCTCTGACGGTATTGCTACCGACAAGGGAATGCTGGAAGATTTGAATACTGACGCCCTCCCGCCTATCTACCCGGTGGTCATCGGAAAGCAAGACCCCTTGCCCGACATTTCCATCGATCGCATAGAGCTCCGGCAAACGGCTTTCGACGACGCCCCAATCTCTCTCAAAACGGTAGTCTCATCCTCGGCCCTGCCAGCTCAAAACATTGACGTCTCCATCGAAGCGATCAATACGTTTAATGCTTTGTCCACATCGCTCGAAGATCGGGATTTACCAGCTTCGCAATCCGCTCGCTCCAAAGCATCAGGATCAAGCCACGCGCTGAGCTTCGATTGGAGGCCTATCCGTACCGGCATACAGTTCTATCGTGTGAACGCCAACGCTTCGTCTGCTAGCGAAGAAGCCACGCAGGCCAACAATCAGCGTATCGTGATGGTGAATGGCGGGCAAGAAGCCTTCCGCATTCTCTACGTCACCGGGCGGCCAAATTGGGAATACAAGTTTTTGAACCGGGCCCTCTATAACGATACCCAGCTACAGATGTCCGGATTAATAAGGGTTGCCCGACGGGAACCTAAATTCGAATTCAAAGGGCGTGTCGGCGAATCGAGTAACCCGCTGTTTCGCGGATTCGACCGAACTGACGAGGAAGAAACGGAAGACTACGACCAGCCCGTGCTTATCCGAGTCAACACTCGCGACGAGAAGGAGCTCAGCGACGGATTCCCCAGCACCGAGGAAGAGCTTTTTAAATACGACGCCATTATAATCGACGACCTCGAAGCCGACTTTTTCACTTTCAATCAGCAAACCTTGATTCGCCAGTTCGTGGCTCAAAGAGGAGGGGGTCTATTGGCCCTTGGCGGAGCGGACGCTTTGGATCATGGCGGATACGAAAACACGCCAATAGCTGCCACCCTCCCAGTCTACCTGGACCAGTCCTTTAATCGCGCGTCCAGCGAAAATCTCTCTTGGCGCCTGACCCGCGAGGGATGGGTTGAACCGTGGACCCGGGTCCGGCCTGTGGAAACCGACGAGCGAGCTCGACTGGATACCATGCCTCCGTTCAGGGTGCTTAATACCATTCCAAAAATCAAACCGGGAGCTCGCGTTCTTGCGGAAGTGGAAAACGCTCTGGGAGATCGGTTCCCCAGTCTCGTCGCCCACAACTTCGGAGCAGGCAAGGTCGCTTGCGTAGCTGTCGGCGATCTTTGGCGGTGGGGACTGAGAGGCGAGGCCGAGCATGAGGATCTCGCCCGCTTGTGGCGCCAAATCGCTCGTTGGCTCGTCACGGATGTCCCGAACCTTGTCGAGATTGAAGCCCGGGATTCCGCCGATGGGACAGAAATTGTAATCGAGGCTCGAGAAGAGGACTACAAGCCACTGGAAATTGGCCAGGCTCGCGTAACCATCAAGCGCGTTGATCTTTCGGAAGCGGATCTTACTTCCCACAAGGGTTTCACCGAAGTCGACCTCTTCGCCGAACCGTTATCCGATGCACCCGGACGTTTCACCGCTGAGTTCTCTTCCCAAGACGCCGGCGCCTATATAGCCAGAGTCGAAGTCCAGGGCCCAGAGGGCGAAGTAATTGGAACAGCGGAAACCGGATGGGTCAATGAACCGCTCGCTAGCGAGTTCAGCTCGCTTTCTCCAGATCGGCAATTGCTCGAACAAATCGCCGAGAAAACAGGTGGGTCCGTCCTAGAAATATCCGCCCTGGGTGAGCTGGAATCCATGATTTCCAAACAAAAGGCTCCAGTCACTGAACTTTGGTCCTACCCCCTGTGGCACAATGCTTGGCTCTTTCTAGCCGCTCTTTGCTGTTTCCTCGTCGAATGGGGCCTCCGAAGAAAGCGAGGTCTCGCGTGAAAAGGAGTTTTCTTAAGTCGTTGAGAGTAACATCCCTGATCGCAGGTGTTTCCGCAGGGCTATTGAATTCGGTGGTCTTGGGGGAAGCGGAAACCGAATCATTCTTCGAGCACGAAACGCTGGTAATTGTTGGCGCCCCGGGCGAAGACCGTTTCGAAAAAGGCTTTCAAGCCGCCGCTGAAGCTTGGAAAAAAGCCGCCGTATCGACACGAGCTAGTCTAAAGATTGTTGGTCTCGGGGAATCCGAGGTAGAAGATGATCTAACCCAAATCGAATCGTGGATTGCCAATCTTGATCCGAAATCCGCGACACCAGCTTGGATCATTTACATCGGGCACGGAACTCACACGCAAAAGAACACGCTCCTAAACCTAAGAGGACCCGACCTGAGCGCCGCATCCCTGGCCACCCAGCTCGACCCCTTGGAACGAACCTTTGTTTTCATCCACGGAGGTTCCGCCTCAGCTCCCTTTATCAATCGATTATCAAAACCTAATCGTATCCTAATTACTGCTACAAGGAGCGGCGATGAACTCAACTACGCTCGCTTTGGCGAACGATTTGCCAATATAATCGAATCGAGAACAGGTGACTCGAATCAAGATGGGCAGGTTTCCCTTCTAGAAGCCTTCGTGGCAACGAGCCGATCCGTCGAAGAATTCTACGAGGAATCCGATCGACTCGCTTCCGAACACGCTTTGATTGACGACAATGGGGATTCCGTCGGCACGCCATCGGATTGGTTCCGAGGCGAACGTCTCGTCAAGCAGCCGGAAGGTGACCGAATTCCGGACGGATTTCGATCCCGCCAAATCGCGTTTATCCCATCGCCTCAAGAGAAAATGCTCACACCCGAGCAACGATTTGCTCGCGACCAACTAGAAGCTGAATTAGAATACCTTCGCAGTCGCAAATCCGATTTCGACGAAGATCGCTACTACGAGCAACTCGAAGCCATCCTGCTAAAGCTGGGCTCAATCTATCTAGAAGACAAACACGATTCCTAGAAGAGGAACCGATAAATCTAACCGTAGGGCCTGTTGTCCCCAACCGGACGAGTCTCTACTTCGAACCCAGTTCAACGCGGCTGCTTGAGAATAAGCAGCCCTACCATCTCACAGAAAACTAGTCCCCTCCCAATGCCAGATTGATCAAACGCTTTTCTTCCTCCTCCAGATCCAGCGACAATGCCGCTTCCTTTCCTCGATCGCTCATTTTTCCCCAAGTCTTTCTGAGAATGGAAACCATTTTCTCCTCTGTGGTCTTGTGGCGAAAATCGGCGAACTGGCTCTCCAAAAACACTAGGCACAGAGCATCTTCCATCGCTTGAGCATCATTATTGTGTTTCAAGTCCTTCTTCAGATTGATGGCCCGAACCCTCTCGATCGTATCCAGATCGTATCCCTCGGATTCTAGAACTTTGGCCGTCTCGTCTGCGTGGAATCGCTTTAGATCCGACCGCCACTTCAAGTACCCTGCTCGACCATCCGGATAGTCGGAACGGGGCGACTCCCAACGGCATATGTGCTGTCCTCGAGCCGCCAAAAGAAAAGCCTCAGACGCCTCCGGAAATAAAGACAGCGCTTTGGCGAACAGCAAACGGCTAAAATGCAACTCATAGCCGATTGATTCATCACCTAGGACGACCTTTTTGGGATCCTCGTTATTAAGGGAATCGATACGTCCAATAGCCCTTAAGAATCGAGCACCATCCGTAGCCCGTCCCGATGCTAGGAGCCCGTTCTCTCTATCTAAACCAGAATTCATCGGAAAACAGCTTAGCTTCCAGGACTCTCCGAAATCAACTCGAGACCGTTTTCTTTTCCCGATTTGGGCCCAGGATTGAACTCCCCCTAGGGCTTTCCCCTAGGACTTGTTCAATCCTGCAATGGCCGATTTCTTCTTTCCATTTTCGCGCCCCCGATTAACAATATTTTTAATTTATTACCTATACCGCGAATCCTGATCCCTTTTCTAGTTCTAGCCATTTTGATCCCCGCCTACTCGAAGGGCGGTCGTCTCATGCAAGGGCCGATGGTCGGGTCCATAGAATCTGATCAGATTACCCTCTGGGCTCGAGCTGCCGGCGAAAGCGTTATCAATATTCGCTATAGCTCCCATCCAAATTTCTTGAATGCTCAACTTACCTCTCCCGTTTTCGCGTCAGCCGAAGAGGACTATTGCGTAACCGTCACAGTCGAAGACTTGGAGCCCAATTCTTTCTACTATTACCAAGTGTTGGTGGATGGTGAGCCAATCGACTATGACGGCTACCCTGTGCTCACTGCTCCCGAAGAGGAGATGCTGACAAAGTTCTCTATTGGGTTTGGATCGGGGGCGCGAGCGGACCAAGACGGATTGCAGGCTATCTGGCTTCAGGTGCAGAACGCTCGCCCTCATGCGTTCTTCTGGCTGGGCGCTAATGAAGCTTTCTCGGAGCTGGCGCCTCAGTTCCAGGCAGAAGTATATAGACGCCAGCGCAGCGTTCCTTTCCTGCAGCCGCTTCTACGATCCATCCCGCAGCTAGCCACTTGGAATGCCCCAATCAAAATTGGGCCTAAAGAGCTAGATGTCTCCATGGAGATTTTCCAACGCTACTGGCCTACTCCAAATCAGGATTCTGAAAAGCCTACCAATACGTATTTTACCTATCAATACGGCGGAGTCGATTTCATAATCCTTGATACCTACACCTATCGTGATGAGGCCGAGCAAAGTACGATTCTAGGGCAAACTCAAATGGAATGGCTCCAAGATCGGCTCGTTGAGAGCGAAGCTACCTTCAAAGTGCTGCTCAGCGGCAGCAGCTGGAGCAATCTCTCCGATATTCATAAGAATACCTGGATGGCTTTCCCCAGCGACAGAAATGGTCTTTTTCAGTTCATCAAGGAAAACGAGATCGGCGGGGTGATGCTCCTCTCCGGCGACGATGATGAAGCGGAAATCAAAGTGATTCCTATGTCACGTGATGGCGGATACGATTTATACGAGCTCGTCAGCAGCCCCTTGGCCCAAGACCCAAAACCAGACTATTCCCAGGCCAACGATCAAGTGATCGCCATCGAAGAACCCTACGCAGAGTCAATGAATTTTGGCACTTTGACCTTCGATATGACGGAGGAGGATCCAACAGCTACTCTGCAAGTGATCAATGTCTTTGGCGAAAACGTTTTCCCAAAATTCGAGCTAAGGGCAAGCGAGCTGACGAACACCGGAAAAGCATCCTGGAAGAAAAAAGTGCCTGCCGAAGCGGTAGCCTAAATAGAAGCGAGAACGGCTCCCCCCCTGTAAGCCATGAATAAAGAATTTTCCTCACACCTATGAGAAACACCATATACTATAGGCATCCGGCGCCCTAAAGGCGTGATTTAAGACAGACTTCATGCGTCTGCCAAGCACTCGAGTTGGTGATTGCAAAGGCCAGGGGAGTTGCGCGATATCCGAGGGTGCTATGCGTTCCGCATCCAAACTCGGTCTCTCATTCTCCTTCCTATGCGTCTTGGCGATCACCTCTGCTTGCAACCAAGGCAATCGATCCAAGTCCGATTCTCGAGACGGGCTCCCCATTCTTAGCTTCGGTCACGCCGAGGTAGCCGTGGAGCTTGCCATTGATCCCGCCACACAAGCCAAGGGACTTATGTACCGAGACAGCTTGCCCGAAAACCAAGGGATGCTATTCGTATTCGACCGACCAAAGCAAATGTCGTTCTGGATGCGGAACACTCACATCCCTCTAGATATCGGCTACTTCACCGCCGATGGCATTCTGCGAGAGATCTATCCACTCTATCCCCACGACGAGACATCCAGAAGATCGATACGCTCCAACTTGCTATTCGCCCTAGAGGTCAATCAAGGTTGGTACGAGAAGCACGGCGTAAAGCCGGGCGACAAATTCGATCCCAGCGATTTTATCGATTAACGAGGTTTCCTAGGACTGAATCGAGAGAGGCCCCGACTACTTCAGCCCCTGAAGCTGATTAAATATTTCCATCATATTGCTATCCAATTGCTGGATCAATGGATCATTGCATGATCGTCGGTGATAATATAAACAGTCTCCAGATGTTCTCTTGCCTGCGACGCCAAGCAATGAGCGAAGATCGCGATGCCACAAAATAGGCTTATCATTGGGTATCGCAACATTGCCCAAGCCAAAAGCATTGGCTGCAAGCGGTCCACCCCTATTTCACTGATCTCTCTCAACCGATACAGTCACCTGCATCGCACTTCTCCCGCTTCCCATGAAGCTTCCGATCACCGGTGCCACATCTCGGTAGTCGCGGCCTCGAGCGAGTATAATATATGTATCGTCAACAACCTTCCGATTAGTGGGGTCTAAGCCGACCCACCCTAATGGTTCAATGTAGACTTCCGCCCAGGCGTGTGAAGCTTCAGAACCCCTAAGGCTTCGGTCGCGAGTCGCATCGAAGAAATAGCCGCTAACATATCGGGCCGGAATACGCAAACTACGGCACAGAGCTACCATCGCATGCGCGAAGTCCTGGCACACCCCCCTCTTGTTCTCCAAGATTTCGGTAGCGTGAGTCATGACATTCGTAGCGACCGTATCGTATTGGTATTCCGAATAAATGTAATCCATAATACCATAACTCGTCTGGAACACATCTTCGGAATCCCCCTTTATATCCAACGCCAATCGCCAAGCTTGAGGTGTTAGGCCTATGTAGCTACTATCCTGAAGAAACGGATAGCAATCTTCCAGAGCCAAACATTTGGGCAAGTCGCTATG